>CALPQA020000257.1 GCA_943325595.2 Auritidibacter sp. Marseille-P8566 | reverse complement strand
GCAAACATAGGGATCACTATAAATATTAGAAATAAAAAACGTTTCATTAAAATATAATTTCTTCGGGTAAATTCAAGCTTGTCAAAAATAAGAAATTAAGATTAGAAATACTTTGATTTTATAAAAGGATTTGGATAAATAAATAACTGTAAAATAATAATTCTATACTGGAATTCAACTATTATTTATGAAATTTTATTTAATTTAGCGCTATGAAAAACATAATAATTACTGGAACTTCAAGGGGTATTGGATTTGAATTGGCTTTACAATTTGCAAATGCTGGACATCAAGTTTTAGCACTTTCTAGAAAAACCCCACAAATATTAATTGAAAACCCAAATATAACGTGTCTTTCCGTTGATTTATCAAAAGAAGAAGATTTGGCTCAAGTAGAACATTTTTTAGCTACTTCTTGGAAAAAAACAGATGCTATTGTGCATAATGCAGGGGCTTTATTATTGAAACCATTTTCAGAAACTACTCCCAAAGAATTTGAAAACATCTATAAAGTAAATGTTTTTGGGGTTGCCAATTTGACTAGAATTTGTTTGCCATTTTTACAAAAAGGAAGCCACGTGGTAACGATAAGTAGTATGGGAGGAATTCAAGGAAGCATGAAGTTTGCTGGATTATCTGCTTATAGTTCTAGTAAAGGCGCGGTAATTACGTTGTCAGAATTACTTGCAGAAGAATATAAAGAAAGAGAAATTGCATTTAATGTTTTGGCATTGGGCTCCGTTCAAACAGAAATGTTGGAGGAGGCATTTCCAGGATATAAAGCACCATTAACAGCAAGCGAGATGGCAGATTATATTTTTGATTTCACCTTAACTGGAAATAAATATTACAACGGAAAAGTGTTACAAGTTTCCTCATCAACGCCATAAAAACAAATTATATTGAACGAAACATTAGCAAAATATATTCCCGAACATGCTGTAAAACCAGTATTTGAACTTATTGTTGCCAATCAAGTTCATTTAAAAATCGTAAATGAACGGATAACGCGTCACGGCGATTATAGAAAAGGATTGAGCGGAAAACACGAAATTACTGTAAATGCGAGTTTAAATAAATACCGATTTCTGATTACTTTAATTCACGAGATTTCACATTTAGTGGCTTTTGAAAAGTTTGGCAGAAATATAAAACCCCACGGAAACGAATGGAAATACAGTTTCCAAATTATGATGGTTCCCTTTATCCGACCTGAAATATTTCCGGTAAATTTACTGCCTTTATTGGCAAGGCATTTTAAAAATCCATCAGCCAGTAGCGATACAGATGCAACATTAGCACTTGCATTGAAACAATATGATGCGCAAAACGATAAAAACTATATCTTTGAAATTCCTTACGGCTGTGTTTTTAGAATTCCAAATGGGAAGATTTTCAAAAAAATAGCGTTACGAGTAAAAAGATATGAATGTATAGAAGTAAATTCAGGTCGAATTTATTTATTTAACCCAAATGCCGAAGTAGAGGTATTAACCAATTAGAAAATGAATACAAATTATTATGCGATTTTAATGGCAGGTGGCGTTGGGTCAAGATTTTGGCCAGTGAGCACTACTGAATTTCCAAAACAATTCCACGACATGTTGGGTTCTGGGGATACCCTAATTCAAAAAACATTTAGCCGATTATCAAAATTAATTCCCGTTGAGAATATTTATATTTTAACCAACGAAAGATACAATAACTTGGTTTTAGAGCAATTGCCAATGGTAAAACAAGCGCAAGTTTTGCTTGAACCTGCAATGCGAAATACGGCACCTTGCATTTTATATGCATCATTAAAAATAAAAAAACAAAATCCAAATGCCGTTATGGTGGTTGCCCCAAGCGACCATTGGATTGAAGATGAGGCTACTTTTTCAGATAATTTAAAAGAATGCTTTGATTTTTGTTTAAATGAAGATGCATTGATGACTTTGGGAATAAAACCTACTTTTCCAAATACAGGTTTTGGTTACATCGAATACGATAAGTCAGATGAAAATCCTATAAAATCAGTTAGTCAATTCAGAGAAAAACCAGACTATGAAACGGCAAAATCATTTCTTGCAAGCGGAAATTTTTTATGGAATGGTGGAATTTTTATATGGTCTGTAAAATCTATTTTGGAGGCTTTCGAAAAATTCCAACCACAAATGAACGGTCTGTTTTTGAAAGGATTTGAAAGTTACAATACCAATTCAGAAACTACATTTATTAATGAAAATTATGCCGATGCAGAAAATGTTTCTATTGATTATGCCATATTAGAAAAGGCGAAAAACGTTTATGTATTACCCGCTACTTTCGATTGGAATGATCTTGGAACTTGGGGTTCATTACACGAAAAATTAGGTAAAGACGAAAACAATAATGCCGTTGTGAATGCAACTGTATTATTGAAAAATTCTTCGAGTAACATTATCAGTACATCAAAAGATAAATTGGTAATTATTGACGGCCTGGAAGATTTTATCGTAGTTGATAAAGACAATGTTTTGCTCATTTATCCGAAATTTAAAGAGCAGGAAATTAAAGGAATTGTAGCAAATTTAAAAGTATAAAATTTAAAAAAGGCGAAAATTAGAAATTAATTTTCGCCTTTTTTTATCCAATTAAATATGCTTCACGAACTTTTTTGAATAGATTAGAAGAATAGACAAAATCGACAACCGCTTGATTATCAGTTCTGAAAATTTCCTCTTTGGATCCTTCCCACTCTTTTAATCCGTTTTTCAGAAAGATAATTTTCTCTCCAATTTCCATAACAGAATTCATATCGTGGGTATTTATCACAGTCGTAATATTGTATTCTTCAGTAATCTCTTTGATAAGATTATCAATTAAAATTGCAGTATTTGGATCTAATCCAGAATTAGGTTCGTCGCAAAATAAGTATTTAGGATTGTTTACAATAGCTCTTGCAATGGCAACACGCTTTTGCATTCCTCCTGAAATTTCTGCGGGGAATTTATTGTGAGCATCAACTAAATTGACTCTTTTCAAAACAAAATCTACACGGTCTTGTATTTCAGATTTTGAATTATTGGTAAACATTTTCAATGGAAAACCAACATTTTCTTCCACAGTCATTGAATCAAAAAGAGCACTTCCTTGAAACACCATTCCAATTTCAGTTCTTAATTCTCTTTTCTCATCTGCTGATAATTGAGAATAAATTCTGCCGTCAAAGCAAATTGTCCCCACTTCTGGCGTATGAATTCCGAGCAAACTTTTTAACAATACTGTTTTTCCAGAACCACTTTGCCCGATGATTAAATTGGTTTTACCTGTTTCAAAAATAGCAGAAACGCCTTTCAAAACTTTAGTGTCACCAAAAGATTTCTCTATGTTTTTTATTTCTATCATTAGGTCAAAAGAAGTTGTGTTAATATATAATTCACTGCAATAATTGTAACCGAAGCCCAAACAAATGAAACTGTACTTGCTTTACCAACTTCTAGCGCACCACCTTTCATATAATAACCATGAAAGGAGGGAATTGTAGCGAGAATCAAACCAAATAAAAAGGTTTTGATGAATGCATATATAAAATGAAAAGGAATAAAATTTTGTTGCAACCCGGAAACAAAATCAGTTTCATTTCCAAAACCACCATAAACAGCAGCTATATAACCTCCAAAAATACCGATGAACATTGAAATCCCAATTAAAAATGGATACAAAAGCAAAGCCATTATTTTAGGGAAAACGAGGTAATTTAAAGAGTTTACACCCATTACTTCCAAAGCATCAATTTGTTCCGTAACACGCATCGTTCCAATACTTGACGTAATGAAAGACCCCATTTTACCAGCCATAACAACTGAAATAAAAGTGGGTGCAAATTCTAAAATTACAGATTGCCTAGTAGCAAAGCCGATAAGGTATTTAGGGATTAATGGATTGGTCAAATTTAATGCAGTCTGAATAGCAACAACCCCACCCACAAAGAAAGAAATGAAAGCTACAATCCCGAGAGAACCAATAATTAAATCGTCGATTTCCTTGAAAATAAGAATTCTCATTACCGACCATTTTGTAGGCTTTTTGAAAATCTCTCTCCACATTATAAAGTACTTTCCGATTTGCGATATATAGCGAATGAGCATCATAATTTAAATATATAAGCGAAATTAGTTATAAGTTGCGAGTAATGAATTATGAGTTGGGTT
>CALPQA020000256.1 GCA_943325595.2 Auritidibacter sp. Marseille-P8566 | reverse complement strand
TTCTGCTGCTAAGGCTCTTGTAGTCTCTGCAGTTATAGCTGAAGCATTGGTATTCTCCGCTGCTGTAGCTCGTGTTGTTTCTGTAGCTAAGTTTCCTGCAATTGTAGTTTCTGCTGCAGTTGCTCTTGCTACTTCTGTTGCTAAATTCGAAGTTAGTGTATTGTCTGCTGCAGCTCTTGTTGCTGCTTCTGTTGCCAAGGCTGTAGACGCTGCTGTTGTACTCGCATCAACATATGTTTTAACTGATTTTACACTTGGGAATTTTACATCCGATGCGCCATCAACTGCTACACTTGTACTTTTGTTGGCTAACAATTCTTTAGTCGCTTCTGAAGCTGTTGCTCTGTTTACTTCTGTTGCCAAATCTGTTGTCAAAGTTCCCTCAGCTGTGGTAGCTCTAGTTACCTCTGTAGCTAAATTTGTAGTTAACGTATTATCGGTTGTTGCTCTTGTAGCGGCTTCCGTTGCTAAGTTTGATGCTAATGTTGTATCTGCTGTAGCTCTTGTTGAAGTTTCTGTTGCTAAGTTAGTAGCAATTGTGTTTTCTGCTGTCGTTGCTCTAGTAATTTCTGAAGCCAAAGCATTAGATCCAGCAGTTGCGCTTGCATCTACATAAGTTTTAACTGCTTTTACACTTGGAAATTTAACATCAGATGTACCATCTACTGCTACACTTGTACTTTTATTTGCAACTAATTCTTTAGTAGCTTCCGCTGCTGTTGCACGTGTTACCTCCGCTGCTAAGTTAGTTGTCAAAGTTCCTTCAGCACCCGTAGCTCTAGTTACTTCTGAAGCTAAATTATTTGTTAATGAAGTATCTGCTGCTGCTCTTGTTGAAGCTTCTGCGGCGAGGTTGGTTGATAATGTGGTATCCGCTGAAGCTCTTGTTGAAATTTCTGTAGCTAAGTTAGAAGCAATTGTATTTTCTGCTGTGGTTGCTCTAGTAATTTCTGTTGATAAAGCATTAGATGCTGAAGTAGCACTTGCATCAACGTATGTTTTAACAGATTTAACTGTTGGATATTTTGTATCTGAAGTTCCATCAACTGAAACACTAGTACTTTTATTTACCAAAACTTCTTTCGTTGCTTCTGCTGCTGTTGCACGTGTAACTTCTGAAGCTAAATTTGTAGTTAAAGTTCCTTCGGCACCTGTAGCTCTTGTTACTTCTGATGCCAAGTTATTGGTCAATCCAGTATCTGCCGCTGATCTTGTTGAAGCTTCTGCTGCCAAGTTGGTAGATAAAGCGGTATCTGCTGAAGCTCTGGTTGAAGTTTCAGTAGCCAAGCTTGTCGCCAATGTATTCTCTGCTGTAGTTGCTCTAGTTATTTCTGTTGCTAAAGCATTAGAACCTGCAGTTGCACTTGCGTCAACATAGGTTTTAACAGATTTAACTGTTGGGTATTTTGTATCTGATGCACCGTCAACGGCAACACTTGTACTTTTGTTAACCAAAATTTCTTTGGTAGCTTCTGCTGCTGTTGCACGTGTTACTTCTGCCGCTAGATTTGTAGTTAAAGTTCCTTCGGCTGTTGTAGCTCGAGTTACTTCTGCAGCTAAATTTGTCGTTAACACCGCATCTGCAGCTGCTCTTGATGTAGCTTCAGCATTTTCAGCAGTAGTAGCTCTAGTTGCTTCAGCTGCAATATTAGTTGCTAATGTTGTATCTGCATTTGCTCTAGTTGAAGCTTCTACAGCTAAATTGGCACTAATTGTACTTTCTGCAGCAATTGCTCTAGCATTTTCTGTTGCTAATGCATTGGCAGCAGCCAAAGTACTAGCGTCAACATAGGTTTTTACAGATTTTGCAGTTGAATATTTAATATCAGAAGCACCATCAGCAATAACACTTGTACTTTTATTAATTAAATCTTCTTTGTTAGCCTCAACAGTAGTTGCTCTAGTTACTTCTGCAGCTAAATTAGTTGCTAATGCACCTTCGGCATTTGTAGCTCTAATTGTTTCTGCATTTAAGTTGGAAGTTAAAGTGGCATCGGCAGCAGCTCTTGTAACTGCTTCGGCTGATAAATTCGTTGCAATTGTATTTTCAGCTGTAGTTGCTCGAATAACTTCGGCTGCTAAGGCATTTGATCCCGCAGTTAAGTTGGCATCTACATATGTCTTTACTGATTTTACGGTTGGATATTTAACATCTGAATTTCCATCTACAATAACACTTGAACTTTTGTTAACTAAGTCTTCTTTAGTAGCTTCTGCCCCAACGGCTCTACTAATTTCAGTATTTAAATTGGTTGCAATTGTTGCTTCAGCAGCTGTAGCCCTTGCTACCTCTGCAGCCAAAGCCGCTGAACCAATAGATGTATTTGCATCTACATACGTTTTTACTGCTTTTACACTTGGATATTTTACATCAGAAGTTCCATCTACAGTTACATCTATGCTTTTATTTGTCAAATCTTCTTTAAGATTCAGTGCCGTTTGAGTTGCTGTACTTACAGGTTTGTCTAAATCTCTTGTATTATCAACATTTTGTAATCCCAAATTGGTTTTAGCTCCTAGAACGGTAATGGCATTGGTACCTCCATTTTCTATCGGTACCACTCCCGTTACATTCTCAGCACTGTTTGCAGCAAATGCAAAAGGAACAGATTCAAATTTTTGATTGCTAATTTCGACAAAATTTGCACACTGCCCTACTACGTCTAAGGAGACTTTTAAGCTTTTTTGGTAGTCACTCCAATAAATATTAGAGAAAGACGTTGCATATCCTCCGGTTTGATCTCCAGAACCAATTACCAAATTCACCATACCAAATTCATCGGTTACGGTTGTAATGGTTTCTTGGTATTCCGTTTGCGAAGCGGCATCAACGATTGCAAATTTCAAACACACACTTTTATTTGCAATTGGTGAATTTACGTTGTTTACACCTGGAAGTGCTTCACCACTTGGATTATAAATTATCGCTTGGTAAGTGATTCCGTTTGTTTGTGCATAAAATGCAGATGTAACTAAAAATAGGGAAAGTAAAAATATCTTTTTCATAATTGCAGTTATTATTTTTTATTGGTATTGTTGATATTAAAGTGAATACCAAATAGAATTTGATTCGTGCTTGTGGTTAATTTTTCTTGCGAGATATTAAAAAGTATTACGCTTTTTGATATACCATAGCCAAAACTCAGATAACCAAAATCGTTTATTTTATATTTTAAATGAACTCCGGTGAAAGGAATGAAAGACAATCCTGAATATTCATCTTGACTTTTCAAATCATAGATTGCTCCATTAATACTTTGTTTACCATAAATTATGGTCGAAAGATTTAAACCAGCATTCATAAATAATTTGAAATTTTTTGAAAGTGGAACAGTAAAATCCAAGGAGTTGTTGACACCTAAGTATTTTGTGTTCCAAGAATAGCTGTTTGCCAATGAGCCAGCAACAACATTAAATTCGTTTAAATTCACTCCAAAAGTGTGTGAAAAACGATTGTTTTTTAACGGACGCGTATACCCCATTTCATAGGTTGTTCCTGTTCCACTTTCTAAAGAAGTAGCAATAGAACCTTGTCCGCTGCTAAAATTATACTTTGTAAAATTGCTTCCAGTTAAAAAGTAAACTTCTTGTGAGTAGGAATTTGTAATCGCAATAATCGCAATTAAAAGAAGGGAAAGTTTTCTCATTTTGATTTCAATAAATTAGTGGTATAGGTGTAATTTTTCGCAGTTAGTTTAGCAAAATATTCTCCCTGCGCAAAAGAAAGATTGTCTATAGTTAAGGTATTATCAACAGCCATTTTTTCCTTGTAATAAACAAGTCTTCCCATTATGTCAAATAATGCTATTTTAATTGGACCTGTTATTGGTGATGAAAATTGGAAATTGACCCTATCGATAAAAGGGTTTGGATACGTAATAGTTGTAATGGTAATAACGGGCGGAAGTGCCGTTTTCATTTTGTTGCTTTGAAGAAAACCTTGACCAACAATTAAATCGGAATTTCTGTAATTCCCAATAGCACTTTGCTGCCCTATTGTTTGACGCACCGTAACGCCACCAGAGGTATGTGTGCTTGCGCCTTGCGATGAAAGCATCTGGTGATGCAATCTCTGAGAAAAACTCGAAAAAGTAACTAATAAAAGTAAAATTATTTTCACTGCGGATTAATTTGAGGGTAATTAATAGACAATGATACAAACAGAAATAATCAAAAAAAATAGTT
>CALPQA020000255.1 GCA_943325595.2 Auritidibacter sp. Marseille-P8566 | reverse complement strand
GACAATTTATCATTGCAAGAGAACGAAGTAATTCTGAAAAGATATCTTGATTTTGACGAAGAAATTCAAAAGAAAGCAAAAGGTGGAATCACTGATTTTGAGATAGAAAATATCGAATTAAAAAATTTGAATTTCGGGTATTTATCTCATGAAAACGTATTAAAAGACATCAATTTACGCATCAATAAAAGTGATAAAATTAAGATTGAAGGTCAGAATGGCTCTGGAAAATCAACGTTGAGTAAAGTCTTGACAACATTATACCTTCCCAATTCAGGAACAATTCTCGTAAATGACAAAGACCGAAAATTTTATGAAGATGAGAAAATGAAAGATAAAATCCTGTTAGTAAGCACTGAAGATATTTTATTCAATGATACTATAAAAAACAATATTTGCTTGGGAAAAGATTTGCCTGTTTTGGAACTTTTAGACAAAGCCAAGGAAATTAATTTTTATGAGTTCATCGCTTCAAAAGAAGACGGATTAAATTTTTTAATCAATGAAAACGGTAAAAATCTATCCACAGGACAACGCAAAAAAATATTGTTATTGCGCACCTTATTTTCTAAAGCTGAAATAGTGATTTTAGATGAAGTACTCTCTGGAATGGACATTGAAACTCGAAAAAAAGTTGAACTTTTGATTGAAAACGATGCTTCAAAAACCTACATAATCATTTCTCATGAACCAATTTTAAATATAAATTTCACTAATAAATACAAGATTCAAGATGGAAAACTCCTATTACTATAATTCGAATGCAATAGATTTTATAAAAATTTTATTTCAACTTTTCGCGGCCATTATCATCGTTGTTTTGTTGATGATTTTTACTTTAGAAATGAATGACACTGTAAAGTTCAAACAAGGACAAATCTATTCCAATACGCCACAACTTAAAATAAATGCTCCCAATGAAGCCAAAATTTTACAGGTATTTTTTAAAGAAGGGCAAGAAGTGCACAAAGGAGACACGTTATTTATTTTAGAAAATAAAAAGACAAAAACAGATTTTGATGTTGCCAAAATGGATGTGAGAATGATGAGAAACAAAATTGCAATTATCAAAAAATTAATTAACAACACCAAAGAACGTAAAAATTCACTGCAAGAATTATTAGCGATACAATCGACCATTTTCAATACCGACAGAAAAAAAGCGGAACAAGAAATCGCCTCGTTGAACAACAAAATTAATTTTTCCAATCAACAGACTTCGATTCTTACCGATAAATATGCCACAGATTCTATATTGTTTTCAAAAGGTGCCATCTCAAAATATGAATTAATAGATACCAAAAACAAAAATTTAGATGACAAAAAAGCGCAAGTGGATTACAAATCCAATTACAATATCAAGAATTATGACTTTGAGAATTTGGCAAATAACTATCAAAAAACCAACAATGATTTAAAACGGGCGATTATTGATATCCAGAACCAAATTCAGAATTACGAACGGGATATTGTAGAATTAAAAGCACTAATTGAAGACCGAAAATACAATTTGGTTTATATCGCTGATGAATTGGGAAAATTGATGGTTATTTCACCAATAAACGGAACTATTTCAAACCAATTTAATTCGAAGCAAAATCTCGAAATAATCAATAAAGGCGATGTTCTGACAATTATTGCGCCTAAAAAAGAAACGTTTTATGCCAAGATAACTTTGGAAGAAAAGGATTTGGCTTATGTAAAAAAAGGGCAAGAAATCAACATGAAATTGGACGCTTACAATTATTACAAATTTGGAGCAATAAAGGGAAAAATAACGTATGTTTCCCCATCTGATGTTGACAAAACTTATTATTGTTTGGCAACGATAAGTAAATACAATTCCAATATCAAATTGAAAGCAGGTTATATTATGAAAGGTGAAGTAGTTGTTGAAAAAATGGTATTTTTTGAATACATAATCAAAAAATTATTTAACACCATAGATGACGGAATAAACTGAAATTTATGAGAACTCTATTTTGTTTACTGTATTTATTTTTAGTTCCGAATTTGATTATTAGTCAAGAAAAATTGACTTATAAAGACTGTTTGTCCTTGGCAAAAAAAAATAATTTGTCATTGAAAAACGCAGCGTTGTCAGAGAAAATTGCAGTTTACAGGCACCGATCAAGCTTTGGAAATTTCTTGCCATTGGTAACAGGAAATGCTGAAAATAAATACTCTTGGGGAAGAGATATTGACCCTACAACAAATGCTTTTATCGATAAGAACTTAATGACTTATACAGGAAATATAACTGGATTGTATACTTTATTTGCTGGATTTTATAATTTTAAAACAATACAATCGGCAAAACAAGAAGTTGAAATCAATAAGGCATACCAACAAAAATTGCAAAATGAAATTACAATAGAAATTACTCAGAAGTTCATTGAGATACTTTATTTAGAAGAACTTTTATTGGCCAATAACGAACAGATTTTGAGTAGCAAAAAACAATTAGAATTGGCTACATTAAAATTTGAATCTGGTACCATTGCTGAAAGTGAAGTTTTCAAAATTCAATCGCAAAAAGCAACAGAAGAATTAATTTTGGTAACCAATCAAAATCAATTATCAAGGAATTTAATTGACTTAAAACAACTTTTATATATACCATTAGAAACAAAAATATCTTTGGTAGAACCCAATTTATTGATTACTGAAAACAATCTATTTCTCGAAAATGAATATATAATTGCTAAAAAAGCGGTGGAAATCAATCCATCGTTTGCTATGAGCAAATGGTTGGAAAAAAAAGCTAAAACTGGAATTGGATTGTCAAGAGCTTCTAAAATGCCTACTTTAAATCTTAAATTTACCTACGGTTCAAATTACAGCGATAATGATTCCCAAATTCGTTTTGAAGATCAAATTAATGCCAATTTAGTAACAGCGCTTCGATTGAATTTGGTGATTCCACTATTTAGTCAATTTGAAAATACTTTTAAAATCAAGCAAAGTAAATTGGTTTATGAACAAGCGAAGAATGAAACTAAAATCGAAGAAAGTACCGTTTCAAAAGTAGTCTTACTTGCCATTAATGATACAAAAGCGGCGATTCAAAAAAATGAAGCAACGACAAAAGCCTTTGATTTTGCAAGAAAAAGTTTTGAAGCAGATGCCTTAAAATATGAATTGGGAAAAATAAACAGTACCGAATTTAATGTTACAAAAACAAATTATAAAAACGCACAAGCTGAGCTAATTCGAGCTAAATATGAACTTATTTTCACAAATGGATTGGTACATTTTTATCTCGGGGAAGATTTTTCATTGTAATAATTAATACAGCATCTGAATTTCTTTAATCCCAAAAGTCGCAATGGTATCGTCTTCTAGGAGAACATTTAATTGTCCTGAGGCATTGACATCTTGAATAATCCCCATGAATTTTTGATCAGAAGCATTGGAAAAAGGCATTGGAATTCCTTTTTTAAAAAGTTGTTGATTGTAAAGTGACCAAAGCTTGTTTGATGAATCGTTATTCAGAATTGAAATATTACTTTTAATTGATTCAACACAATCAAATAGCAAAGTTTCTTTATCAAAAGTAGTATTCATAATAACAGCTAACGAAGATGCTTTTGGAAGTGCATCAAAATCAGTTTGATTTACATTAAGTCCAATTCCAACGACAGAAACAATTTCGCCGTTGTTTTTTATAGTATTCTCAATTAATATACCGCCAATCTTTTTTGTATCTGACATAATGTCGTTTGGCCATTTTATTGATAATTTAGGAATATAATGTTTTTCCAAAGCAGTAATTACAGCAAGAGCAACAGCAACATTTAACGTAAATATTTCAGAATTATCTTTCAAAATATCTTTAACTAGAATACTCATAGTAAGGTTTTTACCGATTTCAGAAAGCCACTTCGCCCCCATTTGACCCTTGCCATTCGTTTGATTTTCAGCAGAAACAACAGTGAAGTTTTCTACAGATTGTCTGCATGACATCGCTTTTAGAAATTCATTTGTAGAATCTATGGCATCGAGTTTGATTAGAATCATAGTAATAAAAGGTACTGCTTAATTAAAACTTATGTTAAGGTTCAAAATTAAGCACAAAAAATGGTAACTTTGCAAAAAATATAAAATTTTAAATGGCTAAAAATAATAATAGTAATGATGTTTTACTAGCAAACATTATAAAGGGAATTGAAGAAGTAAAAGGAAATG
>CALPQA020000254.1 GCA_943325595.2 Auritidibacter sp. Marseille-P8566 | reverse complement strand
ATTTTTCACTTTTTTTATTGAAATTGAATAGGTTCCATTGGCTCCAATTTTAATGCTCTCGGTAATTTCTACCCAAATGCCTTCAAATTCAGAAAGATTGGCACTTGCAATGGTTGTTTCATTATTGTGGATTACAATGAGTTGATTGACCTTGCTTTTTCGAGCCGTTATTGTAAAAAGTGGTAAATCTTGTGCGCCACCCACTGCTTTGATTTGGTGTAAATGCGTGAAACTTCCCGAGGGTTGAAATCCTTTTGGGAGTTTAAATTTCCAATTATAAGTAACGGTTTCTCCTAAAGTTCCTTTTAGATTTTCTGGTGAAGGCTCATAGGTTTTAATTTCCACACGTTGCCGATCTAATTTCTCACATCTATCATTATCAGGGGTAACATGCGAATAAAATTCGAACACATTTTCTTTCAAATCTTCATCCCATACTTCGGCTATGTGTCTACCAAAAGCCGCATGAATACATTCGGGGTGTTCTACAGCTTCATTTCCAGGGGCTAAAACGCTATTAATTAATTCGTAGGTATTTCCTGGGCCATCTGCTTTTAAAACGACTTGCGAATGACAAAAAAATGGGAATACAGTTACTAAAAGGGCAAAATGTAATTTCATTAGGGATAATTATTAAGTCTTTATGTTAAATAAACTCTATTTAAAGGGTTCTAAATTGGCTATAAATTTCAAGATTGCCTCGTTGATTTCTGTGTTTTTGTCTTTGTCAAATTTCCCGTGTAATCCACCGGGAATAGTCATGAATTCGGATTTCACACCTAGTTCTTGCAATTTTTTATACAAGTCAACTGATTGTTGGTAAGGAACCGTTGGGTCAGCATCGCCATGAACAATAAAAATGGGTGGACTGTTTTTAGTTACATAAGAAATTGGGGAAACCGATTTAATAAACGCTTCATTTTTTGCATTATCGCCAAGCCAAAAGGCAGGGGAAGAACTTTTGTGCTCCGGACCATATGTCCAATCCCAAACATCCATTATCCCATATTTGTCAATTATTGCAGCCACTTTAATGTTTTCTGTGCCCAGACAATTGGTATCAAATCGATGGTCATTGGCTAGTAATCCGCCCATTAGTGCCAAATGGCCTCCTGCGCTTCCTCCCATAATGATAATTTTATTGTGGTCAATATTCAATTTTTTTGCATTTTGAATCAAATAAACCAATAGGCATCTGGTGTCTTCAATAGCCGCAGGTGCTTTAGCTTGTCCACTCATGCGGTATTCCATATTGGCAACAGCAAAACCAGCTTTAAAAAACGGGCTGAAGCCACCTTGTGTATCTTTAGACCCTGTTTTCCATCCGCCACCATGGATATTAATTAGTACAGGTGTAGGTTTGGATTCATTTGGAGCCAAATATAAATCCGCTTTTCCATCCCAATCTTTTACTTTTGTATAAACAACATCAAGTTGCGCTACATAATTCTTAGGTACAGTCACCGGTTTTTTTACGATGGTATCTTTAATTTGTGCCTTTCCCAAAAGGGTGAAAAGGAGTCCAAAAGCAAATAGAAAAAGATGTTTTTTCATTTTTTAATTCGATAAGTAGTAATTTCGACTTCTGTTTTTAAATAAAAATGCGATATCTTTTTAAAAAATACCGCATTTTCATTTTTATACTGGAATTAGTTATTGAATAACTAGTTTTTTTGTAGCTGTTTTTCCATCTTCAGTAATTTTCACGAAATAAGTTCCTTTGTTTAAGTTAGAAACATCAATTCCGTCACTACTTACTTTAGCTTTTTGTACTTGTTGTCCTAGAGTATTGTAAATAGTCACTTCTTTCTCTAAATTAGTAGCAGAAGCTATGTAAAACTTGCCATTCAAAACCGGATTTGGATAGATTGTAAAGTTAGTAATATTGCTATTTACAACCCCTAAAGTACCTCCTATAGCTTGACTCCAATTATTAGCAACTCTAATTTCATCAAAAATTAGCGTTGGAGTAGAAGCAGATGATGCTTGCAATAATTTAATTCTATCAATACGGTCTCTAGCAATAGAAGTTGTAGGATTATTTTGAGTTAATGTGGCTACTGGTTGTGAAGTAGTTGCAGGGTCAATCCATAAATTGGCAACTTGCTGTAAAGGATCTGCATTTCCAATATTTTCGTAGCTAATAACTACTACGTGTTGCGTATTAAAATCAAATTCAGTTGGACTCCAAACGCATTCATCAATATTATTTGATTTTGATAAACCTAAATTATATTTTCCAGTCGCAATATTTTTTCTAAACATAACGTCAGCAGAATATGCGGTGCTAGGCAACAAAGTAACTGGATCTATCGCATCAGTTGCAAAACTGTAAAAACCTGTTGGAGTTGAATAATTAGCATTGGTAATTGTTGATGCAATAATTGCAGCTGGAGCGTCTACAACATTTAATACGAAGGAAGAAAATAAATTCCCACTTGTTGTATTCGTAAACTTTAATTCTGGATCTATTCCAGAACCAACAAAAGTAATTGCGTTTCCAACAGCAGCTGGAAGAAAGGTGTTTGTCCAAAGTGGCGATGCTACGATAGTTACATCATCAGTTACGTTAGTACTTGGAGTAATTGACCATGAACCTAATCCAGTTCCTGGGTTCTCAGCAACTGCACTTGAAGCACCATTGTTCATTTGAACTAATTTATCTCCAATAGTATAGCTTGAAAAGTTTTCATATAAAGGTAATGTTTTTAATGCTGTGTCTCCAACAAAAGCTTGAGTGGCAATTCGAGTACTTTCAACATTATTAACTGTTTGAGAACCATAGTATGTAGTATAGGTTAAAGGTGTTGAACCAGCAATAGCACTACCGCCTGTTACTGTAGAATACCATTTGATATTACTTCCCGTAGCAACTAAATTAGCAACAGTTGGATTTGTAGTACTATTAAAAACTTGTCTGTTTTGAATTATAGGTGGAGCTGTGTAGGCAGGAGGTGTGCTAAGTGCTATTTTGAAATTATCAAATTGATATGCATTTGCTGTACTTGAACTGGATTGTAGTCCAGCAATAAAACCAAAACTCGTCATTGGGGTAGTTGTTGGTACATCAGTAGCAGAACCGCCAAGTGTTAAAGTACCAGATGCAGGATCAACAAAAGTTATTGGTGTTGGAAGAATCGGATCTTCACGGTAAAATAATTCCCAAACATCTATGGTTGGATTGTATGTTACTTTAATGCTTAAATTATTAGACGTCGTAATTGACGTAGGTATTTGAGCCAATTCAGGTGACTCAATTAATCGAGTAACTACAGAAGATTCCAAAGCAACATCACCGATTCCATTAGAAAATTTTATTAGATTAATACTAGCTTTGCCAGAAGTAGCATTGTTTGAGCTTTTTTGTACTGTGATGGCATACCCACTTCCCGGAGTTGTACCGTTAGACAATACTGTTCCCGTTGTGGAACACAATACGACTGCACTGAAGTATTTATTTTCAGGATATCCAGTTGAAGACGAAAACGTATTTGTTGACAATCTAGATGCTTTCATATTAACGGTCCAAGTAATAAGATTGGTGTTAGAATGCAGTGCTCCATTTAATCCAGAACTTGTAGGCAAAGGACCTACAACACTTACTCTTTTTGCTCCAGTAGTAGTATTTGGTAAAAAATATAAATAACCATCATTGTTAGCATCAAGGGCAACAGAGGTATAACCTGCTACATTTGTGGTGTAATTAGCAGATGGAATTGAAGTGCCCCCGCTATAATTATTTGCCGTAGGAACAGCTACTGTTCCAAAAGTTTCCTGAATTACGGTTTGGCTTGATACCGAATTTGCGCATAGCAATAGCAATAAAAAGCAGTAATTAAAGGATTTGTAGTTAAGTAATAATTTTCTCATAATTGTTTGTTTTGATTGTTTTTCAATATAAAAATAGTAAGTTGATTAAAACATATAAATCTAATTTTTATTTTAAAATAGGCTTTATTAGTTTATCTCAAAATTATTGTTTTTAATTTTGAATCTAATACTAAAATAGGGGTAAAATTGTACAATATTATTTTACTGCTCTCCTTTTTTTAAAAGAAATATGCTTCTATGGCATTGTAAATCAAGCGTTTGTTTTTATTTTTAGGAAAAATTTATTTTTCTATATTGAATTTTAATTTTTTAAAATGAAAAAAAAAGCTACAAAATGGGATTGTAGTTTTTTTCTGTTTAGGATCT
>CALPQA020000253.1 GCA_943325595.2 Auritidibacter sp. Marseille-P8566 | reverse complement strand
TCATTTTTATTTTATGAAAGTATTTGAAACCGAACAAGAAAAAAAATCAATACTCTTAACTACTATTAGTTTTGGGTTGCTTTTTTTGTTATTCTTTTACCTTAATTTCAGTAACAATCCTGCACTTCCAATACTTGAAGGTGGCGGTGGCGGTGGAGAGATTGCCGTGAATTTTGGAAATAGCGATTCTGGTTCAGGAGATAATTTTCAATCCAAAGAAGTTGTAACTGTTGCGCCAAAAGAAGTTGCAGCCACACCATCAACCGAAAAAGAAATAATTGTTTCAGAAAACGAAGAAGCACCCGCAATTATTGAAGCAAAGAAACCTGCTACAAAAATTGTAAAAGCGGAAGTAGCGAAGCCTATAGTAAAAACAGTTCCAAAACCTTCAAAATCGACTTCCGATGCCTTATCAAATTTATTGAATGGCTCCAACAAAGAAGGTGATGGTGATGATAAAATTGCAGGAAACAAAGGAAAATCAAACGGAGATTCCAATGCGAAAGGCTATAATGGTGGCGGTGGGACCGGAACAGGAAGCGGAGGCGGAAACGGTTCTGGTCAAGGATTGGGAACAGGAAGTGGCTATGGAAATGGTAACGGAAGTGGCTCAGGCAACGGAAATGGAAACTACCAATTGGGCAATAGAAAAGCACTAAACAAACCACAACCTAATTATATTTGCAACGAAGAAGGAGTTGTTGTGGTGCAGATTTCTGTAGACAAATCAGGAAGAGTAACCAATGCAAATCCTGGCGTTCGAGGCACTTCTAATTCCGCTAAATGTTTATTAGACCAAGCGAAAGCAGCCGCTATGAATACAAAATGGCAATCAGATGCTACTGCCGCTGAAACGCAAGTAGGTAAAATTATTTACAATTTTAAACTTACGCAATAACACAATTGCTTACAATTCATCCAAAATCAAAAATAAAATCATTTGAAATAAAATGAACTATCAAGAAACTATAAATTGGATGTTCAACCAACTTCCCTTGTACCAACATCAGGGGGCAACAGCCTACAAAGAAGATTTAACAAACACCATTTTACTTTCGGAATACCTTGGAAATCCTGAGAAAAATTTAAAATTCATTCACGTTGCAGGAACCAATGGCAAAGGCTCAACATCCCATTTATTAGCTTCTGCTTTACAAGAAGTTGGGTACAAAGTGGGTTTATATACTTCGCCACATTTAAAAGATTTCCGAGAGCGCATTAAAATTAATGGCATAGAAATATCTGAAGGTTTTATAGTTGAATTTATTGCAAAGCATAAAAATTTCTTCGAAAACAATGACTTGAGTTTTTTTGAAATGACCGTAGGATTGGCATTCGATTATTTTAAAAAAGAAAAAATCGACATCGCTATTATTGAGGTTGGAATGGGTGGAAGATTAGATTCTACTAACATTATCACGCCCTTACTTTCCGTTATAACTAATATTGGAAAAGACCATACCCAGTTTTTAGGAACAACTTTTGAATCCATTGCAATAGAAAAAGCAGGAATTATAAAACAAAACATTCCTGTAATTATTGGCGAATATACAACTGAAACGAAACCTGTTTTTTTGGCTAAAGCCGATGAAATGCTATCTGAGATCTATTTTGCATCCGAATTAGTTTCGGATGATTATCCTTCAGATTTAATTGGTGCTTACCAAATTTCAAATAAAAAAACAGCATTGCAGACCTTACGTGTTTTGAATTCGCAAAAAGTATTTGAGGTTTCGGAAGAAATAATAAAAACAGGCTTTTTAAATGTTGTGAAAAACACAGGACTTCAAGGAAGATGGCAACAATTGAATAGTGCTCCAAAAGTCATTTGCGATACAGCGCATAACAAACATGGTTTGGAAATTGTACTAAACCAATTACAAAAAGAGGCATTTAATACTTTACATTTTGTTTTCGGAGTGGTCAACGACAAAGATTTAGATGAAATTTTACCTTTATTTCCTAAAAACGCCATTTATTATTTTTGCAAACCTAATATTCCAAGAGGTTTAGACGCTGCTCTTTTATCTCAAAAAGCACTCGGATTTGGATTACACGGAAAAGTATATAATTCAGTTTCAGAAGCTTATCAAAACGCCTTGCGAAGTGCCACGAAATCTGATTTTATATACATTGGCGGAAGCACCTTCGTAGTAGGAGAAATTTTATAATTATTTGCTTTAATTGTTTGCAAATCACAAAAAGTAACCTATATTTGCACACGCATTCAGGGCGATTAGCTCAGCTGGTTCAGAGCACCTCGTTTACACCGAGGGGGTCGGGGGTTCGAACCCCTCATCGCCCACAAAACTTCTTAAGAAATTAAGAAGTTTTTTTTATTTAAAAACGCTTCTATTATTAGTAGTAAATAGAGAACAAAAAAATCGGGACATAATAATTTTCTGTCCCGATTTTTTTACAGCAAATTTCTATTGGAGAAATCTACATTTAGTAAGCACTATTTAATTACAAAAGTACTTCTTCTATTTTATTAGTGTTGCTCTTTTATACATTGAAATAAATTTTTACATTTATTCACTAATCTAGATTCTCCATAACCCACTAAGATTAATCTTGAAGTTTCAACATCTTAACCAACGATATGGTTTAATGTAAATTGGGCTCTTTTTTGGGATAAAAATAAGTTGTATTCCTTAGTAGTAACTACACTATTGTGTGAGATTCAATTTTGATGTTTATAGTTGGATATAATTTTATAAATTACTAGCAAAATTAGTTGTAATATCGGAAACATAAATCAGACAGTCAAAACAAATTTATTCATACTATTAATAAGTAGTTTATTCCCTTTAACTATAGATGCTTAACTTAAAATCGCTTATTGAGCAAACTAATTAATAATTCTGAAACTTACACTCTAGACGTCGATAAAGCCAAATTATATTAAACAAAAAAATTACACCTAATAGTACATAAAATACAACTCACTTAATCCAAATATTAATACGAAAATATTCATAAATGTAAAAATCACAAATAAGAAAGGTATACTTGAAAAACTACTTTTGAAATAACGACATGAAACGATATTCACTGTACCATTTTAACAAATAAATTATAGATGATAACAAAAGAACGGTGAGAAAGCGTTGAAATAAACGAAGATGTTTCTAAAAGACTATTTATCAATACCAATCATTATGATATTTTTCTTCTCCTATGTATAACATAATTCCAACTGATATATTATAGTGAAATCCCGTAGTTGGAACTGCATCTGGAGTAACTAATGATCCATCGTATTTATAATGTTGCTTAAAGTTTATAACAGACGAAAGGTCAGTAAAAAAAGCAACTCTACTATTCAATTTAACTTGAGGTGTAAATCCAATTACTACAGATCCTATTTGCTCTGTAAAGTTCTCTCCAACAGGTTTTGATAGTGTATAACCAACTCCGGCATGGGTTAATAATCCAACCTTTTCATTTGTAATATACAATAAGTCTAAAGCTTTGCCCAAATTATAAACTCCTTGCACACCAAATCGATTAAAGTATGTACCCGCCTTATTATCACTATCTGTAATAAAACGATCGTTAACATATTCTAAACGTACTCCTATACTTTCAGAAAACATGTACCTTACACCAATATTAATATTTGTAAATCCAGCAAAACCAGATTTGTATCTTGTCAAATAAGGCTTCACGGGGTTAGTATAACCGCCAGATAATTCTAAGGAAAAATTATTAAAGTTTGTTTGAGAAAAGCTATAGAAACTAAACACAAGAAGGACTGCAGAAAATTTTAATTTATTCATTTTATTAGAGGGATTTAATTTGTACAAATATGGTAATAAATATATAAATATTTAAAAAAAATCTTGTTAAATGTGAA
Source organism: Auritidibacter sp. Marseille-P8566 (assembly GCA_943325595.2). Next base: position 344 of record CALPQA020000253.1, on the reverse strand, counting down.
AAAAAATCGATAATTAACCATTTTCAAAATAACAGAAGAATTTCAAAATAATAAATAAAACTAATAATTGCGCCTAATACTATTTTATTTATTCATATAATTTTCTTGTTACCAATAGGAATAATAAACGTCGAGATTATAAAAAAACCCTGTTTCGCAAGAAACAAGGTTTACAATTCCCAAATTAATATTCTCATTGATATTTCCATCTCGTCACCCCTTCATTCGGAAGGGGACTGGGGAGGAAACAAAAAACCCCGTTTCGTTAGAAACGGGGTTTTCATAGACCCTAGGCGTTAGCCGAACGGGCGAAGCAAACCTGCCTGCCGACAGGCAGGGGCGAC
>CALPQA020000252.1 GCA_943325595.2 Auritidibacter sp. Marseille-P8566 | reverse complement strand
GTAAAACCCCTGAATATCCAAACGGTATTTATTGCTATTTTGCGACGATTGATGAAAATAACAAACCGGTTTATCCGTATCTTTTAGGGAAATATTATCATGGTGTAGTCCAAGCTTCTACCCACGCAACTATAAGTGAAGCCGTTACAACATACAATGCTTCATTATCAGTTTCTAATAACAATTTAGAACAAATTGGCTTATCATTATTTCCTAATCCTACAAGCGATATGGTAGTTGTTCAGTCGTACTCTCCAGTTGTAAGTGATTTAGAAGTTGAGTTATTTGATATTAATGGGAAATTAATATTAAAAGATACTTTAAAACAAGGTAGCACAATGTGTTATCTTAATTTAGAAACGGTATATTCAGGTATTTATTTTGTGAAAATATCAGACAATAAAAATTCAGTTACTAAAAAAGTTGTTATTTCGCATTAAATTAACAAACATAGTTCTTTTTACTAAGGACTTTTATTAGAATAGCCTTGAATTGTTTTTGTTTTTAAAAAATATAACAATTCAAGGCTAATCTGTTATTTTTTTATACTTTTGAAGATGCTTTAAAAACTTCAAAAAATGAATTTCGATAGAAAGAATTTGTCCGATGCCACTTTATTAGATTTATATAAAAGAATTCTTAAACCAAGACTTATCGAGGAAAAAATGTTGAAGTTGATCCGCCAAGGAAAAGTGTCAAAATGGTTTTCTGGAATAGGGCAAGAAGCTATTTCTGTAGGAATCACAGCTGTTTTAGACAAAGACGAATACATTTTGCCAATGCACCGAAACTTAGGTGTTTTTACTGGAAGAGACATTCCGTTGTATCGTTTGTTCTCGCAATGGCAAGGAAAAGCAAATGGATTTACAAAAGGTCGTGACCGAAGTTTTCACTTTGGAACCCAAGAATACCATATCATCGGAATGATTTCGCATTTAGGTCCGCAATTAGGTGTTGCAGATGGAATTGCTTTGGCCAACAAATTGAAGAAAAACGGGAAAATTATGGCTGTTTTTACAGGAGAAGGAGCAACCTCAGAAGGTGATTTTCATGAAGCGTTAAACATTGCGTCTGTATGGGAATTACCTGTATTATTTATCGTTGAAAATAATGGATACGGATTGTCAACACCCACAAATGAACAATACCGTTGTGAGAATTTAGCCGATAAAGGAATTGGTTACGGAATGGAAAGTCATATCGTTGACGGAAATAATATTTTGGAAGTTTACAATTTGGTTTCGGAGTTAAAAGCGTCCATGTTAGAAAATCCAAGACCTATTTTATTAGAATTTAAAACGTTCCGAATGCGTGGTCACGAAGAGGCGAGTGGTACAAAATATGTTCCTCAAGAATTGATGGATATGTGGGCAATAAAAGATCCCGTTCATAATTACCGGAAATTTTTATGTGAAAATGGAATTTTAACTACCGATTACGATGCGCAATTACACACTGAAATTATCACAAATATCGATGAAAGTTTGGTACTCGCCAATGCAGAACCTGAAATTGAAGCGAATTACAATGATGAATTAAATGATGTTTATAAACATTATGATTTTGAAGAAGTTAAGCCTTCAATCGAAACTGAAGATATTCGTTTGATTGATGCGATTTCAAGTAGTTTAAGACAATCGATGGAACGCCATGATAATTTAGTTATTATGGGCCAAGATATTGCGGAATATGGTGGTGCATTCAAAATTACGGATGGTTTTGTGGAATTATTCGGAAAAGAACGAGTCATCAATACACCAATTTGTGAAAGTGCTGTAGTTTCCGCTGGAATGGGATTGTCTATTAATGGATACAAAGCTATTGTAGAAATGCAATTTGCCGATTTTGTTTCGACGGGATTCAATCCAATAGTAAATTTGTTGGCCAAATCGCATTACCGATGGTCCGAAAAAGCAGATGTTGTTGTCCGAATGCCTTGCGGAGGAGGAACACAAGCGGGACCATTTCACTCTCAAACCAATGAGGCTTGGTTTACCAAAACACCAGGTTTAAAAGTAGTTTACCCGGCATTTCCTTATGATGCTAAAGGTTTATTAAACGCTTCTATAAATGATCCAAATCCAGTGATGTTCTTTGAGCACAAACAATTGTATCGCAGTATACATCAAGAAGTGCCAAAAGACTATTATACATTACCGTTAGGAAAAGCATCTTTACTTCGTGAAGGAAATCAAGTAACGATTATTGCTTTCGGAGCAGCCGTTCATTGGGCTTTAGAAACATTGGACAAAAACTCTGAAATTGCTGCGGATGTTTTGGATTTAAGAACTTTACAACCTTTGGATACAGAAGCTATTTTTGCTTCCGTGAAGAAAACAGGAAGAGCAATTATATACCAAGAAGATTCTTTGTTTGGCGGAATTGCAAGTGATATTTCTTCTTTGATAATGGAAAATTGTTTTGAGTTTTTAGATGCTCCTGTAAAACGAGTGGCAAGTTTGGAAACCCCGATTCCATTTACCAAAGCATTGGAAGACCAATATTTGCCAAAAGACAGATTTGAAACTGTGTTATTAGAACTCATTATATATTAATAATTTCTAACATTTTAGTAATAGTAACTACTTCTAAATTATATAAGATTATCAAAGCAGTTATAAATAGTGATTAAAATAGTTATTGTCTAAATAATCGAAAAAGTGGTTGTTTTGACAATCATTAACTTTTTTAATTGAAATCCAACATGTTAGTTTAATAATAATTAAACCATTTAACAACTTGATAATAAAAGATTGAACTAATTTTTAAAGGGTTGTATTTTTTATAAATCGAATAAAAAAATATATCAATATTTATTAAAAATAAACTTTTTTAAAGATAATATTAGAATTTAATAATAAGAATCAGATATTATCTATTATTCATTAACAATTTTTATATTTGATACTTATTAAACCTCAAAATTACTAAATGAATACTAAATCTAATAAGGGAATTTGGAAAGTAATATCCGCATCCTCTATGGGTACAATGATTGAATGGTATGATTTCTACATTTTTGGAAGTTTAGCTGTTGTAATTTCAACAAAATTTTTCCCTTCTGACAATACAACAGCTGCCTTTTTATCAACATTGGCAACATTTGCAGCAGGTTTCGTAGTGCGCCCTTTCGGAGCTCTATTCTTCGGTAGATTAGGCGATTTAATTGGAAGAAAATATACTTTTATGGTTACGCTCGTATTAATGGGTGGAGCTACCTTCTTAATTGGTTGCATTCCGAGTTATGAAACCATCGGATTTATGGCGCCATTATTAGTTTTAATACTTCGATTATTGCAAGGACTTGCATTAGGAGGTGAATATGGTGGAGCTGCAACGTATGTCGCCGAACATTCCCCAGTTGGACAAAGAGGTTATTGGACATCTTGGATTCAAACAACAGCAACAGTAGGATTATTTATTTCGTTGATGGTTATTTTGGCTACTAGAAATTTCCTAACACCCGAAGAATTTGATACTTGGGGTTGGAGGGTTCCATTTTGGGTTTCCATTGTTATGGTTGGAGTTTCTTATTTGATTAGAAAAAATATGGACGAATCGCCTGTATTTGCAAAAGCCAAAGCCGAAGGAAAAACAAGTACAAATCCATTAAAAGAAAGTTTCGGAAATCGATTTAATATGAAATTTGTTTTGCTTGCATTATTTGGAGCAACAATGGGACAAGGTGTTATTTGGTATACTGGACAATTCTACGCAATGAGTTTTATGAAAACGGTAATGTCAATTGATTCTTCTCAAGTAGATGGTTTATTAGGAATTTCACTTTTATTAGGGACTCCATTCTTTATAGTATTTGGTTGGTTAAGTGATAAAGTAGGTAGAAAATACATCATGATGGGTGGAATGTTATTAGCAATTATATTGTATAGACCAATTTATAAAGCGATGTATGAAACAACTTCTGTAAAAAATAAAACCGAAATTGTTGAAAAAACGACTTTATTGGCAGAATTAAAAGAGAATAAAAAACAAACTATGGATTCCATTTATACTACTAACAAAGTATATTCTGATGAAACTACTTTACTAGAAGTAAAAACGGTTTCTTTAGAAAATGGAAAAGCGATTGTTGTTGAAGGAAAACCAAAAATTGAAGTCAAAACAACTATTAAAATTAATGATAGCGACAGATGGTCTTTGATTTTCTTAATTTTCATTCAAGTACTATTTGTAACAATGGTTTATGGTCCAATTG
>CALPQA020000251.1 GCA_943325595.2 Auritidibacter sp. Marseille-P8566 | reverse complement strand
GGTGAAAGTCAAAAAAATAAGAAAATTCCAATGGTGGTTTTGAATAAAGATAATGGAAATGAAAAAGTAAAAGTTTGGTTTCAAGGCGGGCTTCATGGTGACGAACCTGCTGGAACAGAAACGATGCTTTTTTTATTAGATAAAATACTGAACGACCCTAATTATACTTATTTATTAGATAAGATTACCCTCACGATTGTTCCGATGGCGAATATTGATGGTTATGAAAAACAAGACCGTTATGCCGCTGATGGATTGGATTTAAATCGGGATCAAGTGAAATTAATGTGTAAAGAAAGTAATTTCTTGAAAAAAGCATTCAGTGATTTTGGAGCAGAAGTAGCCGTAGATTTTCACGAATACCGTCCCTTTAGAAAAGAATTCAACTTGCTAGGAACAGACGGAATTTGTTCCATTTATGATGCTATGTTTATGTATTCGGGTAACTTAAATCTTCCTCAAAACTTAAGAGATTATACCAAAAATGTTTTTGTGGGTAATGCCAAAAAAGTATTGGAGTCCAATAATTTTATTTTTAGAGATTACATTGCGAGCGTAAAACATAATAATGAAGTACATTTCAACCAATGTACAACCGAAGCGAGATCAAGTACAACTTCGTATGCGTTGACCAATTGCATCTCGTCGTTAATTGAAATTCGAGGGGTAAACCTTCAAAAGACCTCTTTCAAAAGAAGAATAAATACTACTTTTCTTATCGCAACTTCTTTCCTAAAAACCGTTTTTGACGACGCTTCAAACATCAAAGAAGTATTGAAAATTTCTAGCAACGCAAAACAGGAGAACTTAGTTGTAGTAGCCAATAAGCCTCGGGAAACGCAAACTATAAGAGCGATTGATTTGAAAGACAATAGCGAAATAGCATTGGAAGTTAAAGTGAATAACGCCCTAAAATGCACTCCTGTTTTAGAAAGAAAAAGACCTGTTGCCTATTTAATTCTTCCCGAACAAAAAATCCTAGCCGAAAAACTCCTCATTCTAGGACTAAAAGTGGAGGAACTCGCAGACGATAAAAAAATAAACGTAGAATCCTATACCGTTACCTCCATCCAAGTTAATCCGGATGAGGAAGAGGGATACAATGCTCAAAAGGCAGAAACCAGTGTTTCTAAAATTGAAAAAACGTTTCCAAAAGGAACTTTTATTGTCTACTTGGATCAAAAAAATGCTAAGATGGCTACGGAAGTATTAGAGCCAGAAAGCGAGAATGGGTTTATAAAATTTGAAACGCTAAAAGTTATAAAAAATCAAGAATTACCAATCTATAGATACTTAACCAATGAAAAAATATAATACTAAAATGAAATTAAATGCAATTGCTACTGCTGTAATTATATTCATAGGATATACGAGTTTGGCACAAATTGAAATAAAAACAGAATCAAAAGAATTCCAGTTGGGAGACGGTTTGCGTTTTAATATTAATGATGGTGACTATAAATTCAGCATCAGTGGATTTATTCAAGGAGCTTATAAATATGAAAAAAAGGACGGTTCCGATGCCAACAATTATATGAATGCCAAAAACACTTATTTGTCTATTTCTGGAAGTATGTATAAAGACAAAGTATCGTTTTTGTTGCAAAATAATTTTAGTAACGGAAAAGCGCTTTTGGATGCTTGGGTGGCTTACGCTCCAATTTCAAGTATGAAAATTAGTTTCGGACAAAAACAAACGTTCACAAACAATAGAGAACTGACGTTCTATGAAGACAAACTTCAATTTGTAGACCGTGGGATTTTTAGTTCTGAATTTAGCAATACTGGACGAGAATTTGGAGTGTTTTTTGAAAGTCAATGGGGTAAAAATAGCTTCATCATAAAACCAAAATTCGCTATTACATCCGGAGATGGATTAAACTCTTTTGGAGCCAATTCTATAGACGTTGATAAAGGCGGATTGAAATACGGCGGACGAATTGATTTGCTTCCATTAGGGAATTTCAAAACTGGAAACGATGGATATATCGCTGATTTATTGCACGAAGACAAAATAAAAATACTTGCGGGTGGTGCTTTTAGTTATAATGATGGGGCTAGTAATAAAGTGGGGGAAGGCCATGGCGATTTTGTTTTTTATGACAGCAACTTCCAACAAAAACTACCAGATTACAGAAAATGGTATGGCGATATTCTAATCAAATACAAAGGATTTTCATTTTTAGGCGAATATGTAACTACTGCTGCAAAATCTCTTGAAGGTTCTTTTGTGAATCCTACGGCTACTATTCCACTTTTTATGACAGAAATTAGCAACTATTTGGTTTTAGGAAATGGAGTTAACATTCAAAGTGGCTACGTTACTAAATCAGGACTTTCATTGGACTTTAAATATGAAAAATTAACGAAGGAATTGAATAGTAACAATTCTTTATTAACAAACCAAAATGCTTTTACGGTTGGAATCACAAAATATTTTAAAGGAAATAATCTAAAAGTTCAATCATCCGTTTCGTCAAGAAATGCTGACCAATTCAATGCTGTTTCAAATGCTACCGAAAAAATAAAAACAGTAACAGCACAATTAAGCTTTCAAGTAGTTTTTTAATTCCTAATAATTCACCCCATGAATTTCAATTCCAAATCTAAAAAAATAGTTTTTTCAATACTTACAAATCTAACCTTTTGGGTTTTAATCGCAATTTTGATTGGCGTTTTCGTAGGGCATTACAAGCCAGATACAGGCGTTCAAATGAAAGCTGTTGGCGACGGATTCATCAGTATTATCAAACTATTTATAATCCCAATAATTTTTTTAACCATTGTATTAGGAATTGGAGGAATGGGCGATTTGAAAAAAGTGGGTCGAATTGGGGTAAAATCATTGCTCTATTTTGAAATTGTGAGTACCATAGCTTTAGCCATAGGAATCATTGTGGGGTATATCGCACAACCTGGAAAAATTGACAAAACGGGATTGGAAATTCAAGATGCTAGCAAATACACCCAAGGTACAAGTGAAGGATTTAGCTGGCTTTCTTTTTTCATGCACAATTCAACGCTTCAAGTATTAATAGTGGCCATTATTGTAGGTATTCTATTGAATTACCATTCCAAAAGGGAACAAATCGTAGCATTTTTATACAAATGTTCTAACATTGTTTTCAAAGCATTAAAGTTTGTCATGTACCTTGCTCCTCTTGGCGCATTTGGAGGAATGGCGTACACGGTTGGTAAATTTGGATTACACACACTAATTCCGCTAGGAAAATTAATGCTTACGGTCTATGCAACTATGTTTATTTTTATTTTTCTTGTTTTGGGAAGTATCCTAAAGTATTATAAAATTAACATCTGGCATTTTATAAAATACATCAAAGAAGAATTATTGATTGTACTTGGAACCTCTTCTTCAGAAGCTGCTTTACCAAATTTAATGGACAAACTAGAGAAAATGGGTTGTAGTAAATCGGTTGTGGGTTTGGTAGTTCCCACGGGATACTCCTTTAACCTTGATGGAACCTCCATTTATTTATCAATGGCAATTATCTTTTTGGCGCAGTTGTATAACGTACATCTTTCCATAGGAGAAATTTTCACCATCATTGGACTTCTCATGATCACCTCAAAAGGGGCGGCTGGAGTAACAGGGAGTGGCTTTATTGTTTTGGCATCTACATTAACCGCCATTCATAAAATACCTGTTGAAGGTTTGGCATTTCTATTGGGTGTTGATAAATTCATGAGTGAAGCCAGAGCCATTACCAATTTCATAGGAAATGGAGTGGCTACTATTGTTATTTCTAAAAGCGAGGGCGAATTCATTACGGTTGAAAATCCGATGGAGATTGAAAGAGAATAATTTTTTAATGCTTATTATTATGGTGGCAACAGTAAAAAACATTTCATACTTCTTGATTGTGAAATAAACTATAAAAAAACAATAATTTAAAAAGTGTCTCGGAGAAATTCTAGACACTTTTTTTATACCCTAAATTTATTTGACACTACTTGCTATAATCAATAAATAGTAGGAGTAAAATAACCCCATTATGACCAACTAATTACAAAGTATCTTTTTGCCAAATACATACTAATTAATTCCTATAACTCATAAAAAAATTACGTTTAATCATACATATGTACAATTTTACCCCCGTTTTAGGACTTTAAAAAAAAATATGTTTTTTATGTTTGCATTCTAAAACGATTTCGTTAATAGAAATTAAACCAAATAATAATCCAATGATAACCTACAAAACCAAT
>CALPQA020000250.1 GCA_943325595.2 Auritidibacter sp. Marseille-P8566 | reverse complement strand
GTGGAGAAACGGTAGACTTGCCAGCTTGAGGGGCTGGTGCTCGCAAGGGCGTGTGGGTTCAAATCCCACCGTGGTCACGAATAAAAAGAAATGCCCAAAACAAATAATCAAGCTTGCTTGAATTTATTTGGTTTGGGCATTTCTTTTTTCAAAGCGGAGCTTTGTTGGGAAAGACGAAGTCAATCCCTGGTGATAAAACCTCAACTAGCTTACTTGAATTTATTTGGTTTGGGCATTTCTTTTTTCAAAGCGGAGCTTTGTTTTCTAATAGGTACGAGCGTGACGCTCGCACTAGCAGGGGGATAGTTTTTAATCATAATGTATTTTTATGAAGTATTCCACTTGCCTGTGGGTTGATATTTGAACAAAAAAAAGGCGTTCTGTTATGGTTCGCCTTTTTTGTTTAAATGCATATTGGATTTAATTGTATGTTTTAATTAAAAGCAGTCATTTTACCATTTGTAAAATAAAAATATTTACTACCATATATCCATTGGTCACCATCACTTGTGTGATTTACTTTATCGGGTTCTCCAAAACAAACTTTTGTCATTTCTTCAGTAAATCCAACTTTCACAGTTTCATTTAAAATGCTATTCCAATTAACTTCACCAAATTTTATTTTATATTTTTCAACTTCATCTTTAGATAAAATTCTTTTAATATTTAAATCTCTTGCATAGAGTGGAAAGGTGAATTTTTCCCCTTTTTCATTTTGAAGCAATAAGGAAAGTTCAAAATATTTTTTTTCAATTGTTAAGTCTAAACATTTCAAATATTTACCTTTTTCAATAATAATTTCATTTCCTGTATCAACTTCAATAGTTTTCTTTTGATTAGCACTACCATTTTTCGGAAAATCCCTTATTAAAATATCTTTACCTACAAAAAAATCCTTTTGCTTATTATAGTAATCAATTACAAGAAATGGAAAACTAAATTTATACCTTACATCGTATCTATAATATACTGTTTCTCCAGTTTTCTTTGTTTTCAGCTTTAAAAACACTTTTCTATTTGTCGTAGTAGGCTCTATTATATCTTCAACAGTAAAATATTGCTCGGCTAAATCTTCGTATTTTGAATACATAATACCACAACATTTAAATAGATTAGTTTTTTCTGTCTCGCTTTTGGTATAGTCAATTAAAAACCCATCATACCCAAAATTTCTCAATCCTTCCTTTAATGGGATTAGATAAAGTTCTTGACCTTTATATTTTACATAATCATTTCCAAGAAAGTTAATTGAACCGTCATAAGGTAATATTACTTTAGCTTTTTCATTTGATACATTTGTCATAGATATTTGACTAAAACCAAACGCACTAAATAATAGTAAACCTCCAATAATAATTTTTTTCATAATTTTTTTATTTTTTTAATGTATATCAAAGGTATGTTAAAACAAACCTATCTCATCTATAAAACAAACAAATTAGTAAACGTAATGTTTTTTAAATTAGACGTCATACTTATAATATAATTTATGTAAGTCTATAAATTATAAATCAAGTAGTTTAAAAATTTAATAAAAAATGCTACTTTTGAATTTACTATAATTCTTTAAATAAATTTTCAAACAATGCTTAAATCAAAGATTCATAAATTTATTACTCAAAATCCAATATTTTTAAAATTTATTTACGGCATAATTATTTTAAATGTCTTATCCGTTGTGCTTTCTTCTTATAAAGAAATTCATCATCAATATGAAACTCATTTTAATTACTTTGAGTTAGTATCTATAATAATATTTTCTTTAGAATATATTATAAGATTATGGACTTCCGATATAGAATATAAAACCGGCACATCTATAACTAAACGTATTAAATTCTTTTTTTCTACAGGGGGTTTGATTGACCTGTTTGCAATACTTCCCTTCTATTTACCTTTGTTTTTTGCTTTTGACTTAAGGGTCTTAAGAATATTGCGTTTGTTTAGATTATTAAGAATATTCAAACTTGGTAGACTTTCAAAATCTTTAAAGATTATTACAAATGTTTTAAAGGAATCCAAGTCGGAACTTTCAATAACATTGTTTGTTACTTTTATATTGCTAACTTTATCCTCTACATTAATGTATTATGTTGAGAATGAAGCACAGCCGGAAAAATTTGAAAATATAGGACAATCATTTTGGTGGGCAGTAAGCACATTAACAACAGTAGGTTATGGTGATGTTTATCCAATTACCGGATTTGGTAAAATTTTAAGTTCAATTGTGGCATTAATTGGAATTGGATTTGTTGCACTTCCTACAGCGATAATAAGTTCTGCATTTATTAATAATATACAGAAAAATAAGGAACGCAAAAACGAATGTGAATGTCCAAATTACGGTATAAAATTCACTAACCAAGATTAGTTTTTTAGTGTTGAAAACATCTTCCGCTATCATTTTTAGTCATTCTTTTACATCTTTTCCCTTTTTTTGTAGTTCCGGTACATTGTGTGGATAAAGCCTCTTTAATGTCACTTATTTTATTTGTTGATGTTCTATTCCAAGACCAACATTCAATGCAAAGTGTACTTTCAATTAAATTTTCTTGTTTATCTTGAAGTAATGGAAAAAAGTCAATACCCGTAAACTTCTCAACACTATCAATAGTTACAGCATATTTCTTTAGCGATTCTTTAGAGCCAAGATTTGGAAGTATAAAACCAATACCTTTTATACTTGGTTGACTAAAATCTAATATTACTTTATAATAATATTTAGGAACAGAAACTTTATCAATACCTATTGATTTAAGTTCATCTATTAGAACCGGCCCTGTCACTATGTACAAATTATTATTTTCAACTGCCCAAGTCCTTACTAATTCCTCTAACTTTTTCCAAATTCCCCTATTAAAACTTGGCTTTTGGGGACTCATATTACTGTAATAAAAGGATTCTTTCATCGAAGTTGAAGACCAACCCATATCGGAAGCAGGTGCTAAATGACCTCTATCATATCCCGAACCTTTATAATCAATTTCAGAAGCAGTAATGGTATTTACTTTGGGGTCTAAAATAAATTTATTAGTTCTTTCGTAAAGCTTGATTGTTTCCTCTTTGGTTAATTCATAGGCAACCCAATCGGCTTGTTCGTGAATTTCATTATAAAGTAGAGAATATCCAGTATGTGTAATTATTTTGTCTTTACTATTGGTTTTGGGTATTTCAAGTTTTAATATGCTTAAATCTTTAATATTATTCAAAGGAATACTATCGGCATTAAGCCAAGTACCATTTTCATATAACAAGACTTTTTTGCCATCGTTTTTTTTTGCTCCCTCTTGACAAAATGTCAATGTTTGGAATACAATAATTACGATTATTGCTTTAAATATTCTTTTAAGCACCATTATAATTTAATATTAAGCAATATTATTAATCTTAAAAGATTTATAAGCTATATTTAATGTTGATAACATCTGCCATTTGCACTTTTAACCATTCTTTTACATTGAGCGCCTTTTTTAGTTGTTCCCGTACATTGAACACTTTCGGATTTGCTTTCGGATTTGTTTTCGGAGCTTGATTTACTTGTAGTTACATTAGTTGCTTTTTGTTTTGAGCTAATTACTTTATAAGTTCCATCATCAAACAACATTACCTTTTTACCAGATTCGGTAATTGCGATTTCTTGAGCTTTTGCAATATTGAATGCAAAAAGCACAATTACGGTTAAAATTAATTTTTTCATATTTTCTATTTTTAAGGTTTTTAATTATGTCAAAGGTATACTTATAAATCCACTACAAACCATTTGTAAGATTTTATTTAAACAAATCATTTAAGTCGTATAACTTTGCCTTTTTGCTTAAAATTCAATTTTGGGAAGTCTATAAACTTGCTTTGGTTTATACACATATTTTATCCGTTCCTTATTCTCGACTAACTTATTAAAATTTAGGTATTCATTAAAGAAACTTCGCCCTTGCGTGTTCGGGTTCTATGTGATTGAAAATGCTGTTTGACAAATCAACATCAAATGTATTATAGAAATCATTCATTAATTCTATTTTCTTAATAATCATTTTTTTTATTACAAAAACAGTTAGCTCTACAATCAAAGTAATTATTTTAAATACATCTCTTTGGGTTTAAAGTAGAATCCTTTTTAGCAATAACTCCAATAATAAAATTAAATTCCATTATTATTTCACAATTGCTATCGTTAAACTAAATTTAATACTTACTTTTGTTTAACTAATTTACAAAATATATGAACAAT
>CALPQA020000249.1 GCA_943325595.2 Auritidibacter sp. Marseille-P8566 | reverse complement strand
ATTAAAGAATTGTCTTCCGACAAACTAAAATAGGCCACATTGCAACTTAAATCACCACCAATTTTTATACAATAATCATCGTCAGCGTTTAATATTGCCCAACCACTTTTTCGGACACTTTTTGCAACGGTAGCTTTGACACGTGCTAAATCATCAAGTGTATGAATGTCACTAAGTCCTAAATGGTCTTCTTGAATATTGGTAATAACGGCAATATCGCATTTACCAAATCCTAATCCAGAACGCAAAATACCACCTCTTGCAGTTTCTAAAACAGCAAATTCAACAGTAGGATCTCTTAGAATGTATTCGGCACTTATTGGTCCGGTAGTATCTCCTTTTTCCATCATGTGATTTTGAATATAAATCCCATCAGATGTGGTGAAACCTACTTTATAACCATTATTTTTTACGATATGGGCTAAAAGTCGGGTAGTGGTAGTTTTTCCATTGGTACCTGTAACCGCAATTATGGGAATGCGACACGATTTTCCTGGAGGGTAAAGCATGTCAATTACAGGCGATGCTACGTTTCTTGGTAATCCTTCAGAAGGAGCAAGGTGCATTCGAAATCCTGGTGCGGCATTTACTTCAAGAATTACCCCACCGTTTTCTTTTAAAGGTTGCGTCAAATTTTCTGCCATGATATCTACCCCGCAAATATCCAGTCCTATAACTCTAGAAATACGCTCGGCTAGGAAAATATTTTCGGGATGCATCATGTCTGTAACATCCACGGAAGTACCACCAGTACTTAAATTTGCAGTGGATTTTAGGAAAACAATCTCTTCATTTGCGGGAATTGTTTCTAAAGTATAATTGAGGCGGTCTAATAAATCTTCTGTATCTCGATCGACATCAATTTGTGTTAGTACGTTCTCATGTCCGTAACCTCTTCTTGGGTCGAGGTTTGTTATGTCAATTAATTCTTGAATTGTATTGGCACCATTTCCAACAACATGTGCTGGAACTCTTTTGGCAGCAGCCACTAATTTATTATCAATTACCAAAATTCTAAAATCAAATCCAGTAATGAATTTTTCAACAATAATACGTTTGCTATATTCTTTGGCAAAGGCCAATCCAGAAACAGCATCTTCCCAATTGGTTACATTTATCGAAGCTCCCTTACCGTGGTTTCCATCTAGAGGTTTCAAAACAATTGGATAGCCTATTTTTTCTATGGTCGCAGCCAAATCTTCTTCGTCAATACAAATACTCCCACTCGCTACAGGAATAGAGGCCATATCCAACATTTTCTTGGTAAGCTCCTTATTGCAGGCTATGTCTACAGCTATGCTTGATGTTTTGCAAGTTATAGTAGCTTGAAATCGCATTTGATTGATACCATATCCCAATTGCACAAGCGAATTGGTACCCAAACGAATCCAAGGAATGTCCCTAGCAACGGCTTCTTCAACTATACTTCCGGTACTTGGACCAAGGCGAACACGTTCCCGAATTTCGCGCATTTTTTGTAAATCGGCATTTAAATCATAATCGGTTCCTGCAATTAATGACTCGGCAATAGCCACAGCCGATTCAGCAGCAAATAATCCTACATTTTCTTCGGTATAACTAAATACTACGTTGTAAGTTCCTGGAGTTTTGGTTTCGCGAGTTCTTCCAAAACCAGTTTCCATTCCTGCTAGAGTCTGAATTTCGAGTGCAATATGTTCAATCACATGTCCCATCCAAGTTCCTCTTTCTATTCTTGAGAAGAAACCACCTCTGCAGCCTTCAGAGCAGCGATGCTCTATCATTGTTGGGAATTGTGCTTCAATTCGTTCTCTGAAACCTTCAATTTTATTGGTTGGAAATTCTTCCATTTCCTCTAAATCCAAACGCATTTGGATGAGTTTTTTTCTTTGAACACTCCATATATTAGGACCTCGAAGCGCTTGTATTTTTAGTATTTTCATAGAATGGTAGTAGGAATGTTATTTGACTTGAATGATTTATTTTCTAAATGTAGTAAGTATTTGTTTAATAAAGAAAATTATTTAGAACGAATGACGATTTTATGTAATAAATATAATTTTAAATGTAACATTTGATTTGCAGTATTTCATTTTTTGGTTATTTTTACCAAATGAACATACAAGGAAAATTAATAATTATAGGTGGTGCTGTTGATAAAGGAAGTTTTACTGAAACTGAAATTGATAAAAATGCGACCAACAATTTAAACTTTTTTGAAACTGGAATTTTAAAAAGGATATTAGTTGAATCGAAAAACAAAGAGTTGTCACGGATTGAAATTATTACAACTGCATCAAAAATCCCCAAAGAAATAGGTCCCGAATATGTAAAAGCATTCAACTCTTTAGGAGCCACTAATGTGGATGTTCTATATATTGAAAGAAGAGAACAAGCCATGGATTCTGAAGTTTTAGATCGTTTAAGAGCTGCAGATGTCGTAATGTTAACAGGTGGTGATCAACTTCGATTGACATCAATTCTTGGAGGGACACCTTTTCACGATATTTTATTGGATAAATACAGAAACGAGGAGTTTATTTATGCAGGAACTTCTGCAGGTGCCGCTGCTGCTTCAAATAATATGATTTACCAAGGAAGTAGCTCGGAGGCTTTGTTAAAAGGAGAAGTTAAAATAACGAGTGGTTTGGGATTGATTGACAATGTAGTAATTGACACTCATTTTGTACAAAGAGGAAGAATTGGAAGGCTTTTTCAAGCCGTTGTTGGTAACCCAAAAGTATTAGGAATAGGACTTGGAGAAGATACGGGGTTATTAATCACACATAATAATAGGATGGAAGCAATCGGTTCTGGACTAGTTATTTTGGTTGATGGACGTGAGATTAAAGATACTAATTTAACTGAAATTGAATTGGGACAACCCATTTCAATTTCACATTTGGTAACACACGTCATGAGTAAATACGATACATTTGATTTGAATACCTATAAAATGACTATCCAAAGTTCACAATATATCAATTCATAAGAAATTTAATTTATAACCTAATTGCGTCTTATGAAACTAATTATTCATGGTGGTTTTTTCTCTGAATCAACTACAAATGCTGAAACCAAAATAGCAAAGCAAAAGGCTTTAGAACGTATTGTAAAGAATTCATTCGCTTTTTTAAAAACACATTCGGCTCTAGAAACGGTTGTATATGCTGTTTCACAGTTGGAAGACGACGAACTCTTTAACGCGGGTATTGGTTCTCAGATTCAAAGTGATGGAAAAATTCGAATGAGTGCTGCTTTAATGGATGGTTCAAGCCAAAAAATGAGTGGCGTAATTAACATTGAAGAAGTAAAAAATCCCATTCAAGTTGCCGCTACATTACTTCCTTATACCGATAGAATTCTTGGTGGAAGCGGCGCTACAAATTTTGCTAGACAGCATGGCTTTGAGAAATTTTCGACAGAAATTCCACAACGAAAAGCGGAATATGAAGCTAAATTAAAATCCCTTGGAACTGGAACTGTAGGTTGTGTTGCTTTAGACAAAGAAGGGAAACTTGCTGTTGGAACTTCTACAGGAGGAAAAGGCTTTGAAATTCCGGGTCGTATTTCAGATTCTGCAACAGTTGCGGGAAATTATGCCAATGAGTTTTGTGGTGTAAGTTTAACTGGAGTAGGTGAGGACATTGTTAGTAATGCTACTGCAGCTAAAATTGTAACACGAGTTACAGATGGTTTTACACTAAAAGCCGCTTTTGATAAGACTTTTACGGAGTTGAAACCGTACGATGGTTTTGCGGGGGCTATTGCTGTTGATAATTTAGGAAATATATACCACCAAGATTCTCATCCAAGTATGGTTTTTGCCAGTTTTGATGGTGAAATTTTGGAAGTATTCAAGTAAATTAAAAACGCTTAGAAATTAAAAAACCCACTCTTTCGAATGGGTTTTTTTATAGTAAGTAAGTCTAAATATAGTTTATAAAACGTTTATTTTACTTTGTTAAGTACAGCTTTGAAAGCTACTGGGTGGTTCATCGCTAAATCTGCAAGAACTTTTCTGTTCAATTCGATTCCGTTAGCTTTTACTTTCCCCATGAATTGTGAATAAGACATTCCTTCCAATCTAGCTCCAGCGTTGATACGTTGAATCCATAAAGCACGGAAATTTCTTTTATTCACTTTTCTATCACGATAAGCGTAGCACATTGCTGTCTCTACCGCGTTTTTCGCAACTGTCCAAACGTTTTTACGTCTACCAAAGAAACCTTTGGCTTGCTTCATTATTTTTTTTCT
>CALPQA020000248.1 GCA_943325595.2 Auritidibacter sp. Marseille-P8566 | reverse complement strand
TTGGCTACAGTTGAAGATTTCCAAAACGGACAGATTTTATTGATTGATAAACCATTAAATTGGAGTTCGTTTCAAGCAGTAAACAAATTAAAATACACCCTGATTAATAAAGTTGGGCTTCCAAAAAAATTCAAAATTGGGCATGCTGGGACTTTAGATCCATTGGCTACAGGATTGTTATTAGTTTGCACCGGAAAATTTACCAAAAGAATTACCGAATTGCAAGGACAAGCTAAGGAATATACTGGGACTTTTTATATTGGAGCGACCACGCCTTCGTATGATTTAGAAACAGAAATCGATGAAACTTTTCCAATTTCTCATATTGACGAAGTTGTAATTCACGAAACTGTAAAACAATTTTTGGGTGAAATAGACCAAAAGCCACCCATTTATTCTGCTATCAAAAAAGATGGTGTTCGCCTTTATGAACACGCACGAGCAGGAGAAACTATAGAAATAGCTTCTCGAAAAACCACCATTCACGAATTTGAAATTACAAGAATTGCCTTGCCAGAAATCGACTTTCGAGTAGTTTGTAGCAAAGGAACATACATCCGGTCGTTAGCATATGATTTTGGAAAAGCAATGAAATCTGGTTCCCATTTGACTGTTTTGCGAAGAACAAAAATTGGTGATTATGATGTTGCCAATGCGATTGATGTTACCCTTTTTGAAAGAAGTTTGGAAGAATAATTATGAAAAAAATACTAGTTTTAATCTCGTTGTTGATTTCGATTTCAATGCAATCCCAACAAAAAAATAACCGATTTACACAATTTGACATATCTGTCCCTTTGAAAGGAAACTCGACCTATGGAGAAATTGACAGTAATGGCGTAAGGAGCGATTATTGGTTGTTGCCAGATGGATTGGGTTTGAAATATGGTGTTGGAATTGACCATGAAAAATGGGTTTCTATTGGAGTACAAACAGGAATTGACTGGATTGCCACTCAAAAATTAGTTGTCGTTCCTGTGTTTGCTAATTTTAAATTGAGCCCAAAAGTTTCAGAAGATGTAAGAGTTTATGTCCAAGCGGGATATGGAAAATCCTTTGGAATCGGAAGAGGGAGCTTGATTGGTGTTTACAGAAAAATTAGTTTAGGTGTTGAAAACGATGATGGAGTTTCATTATTTATTCAGGTTTCTGACTTTGGAATACAATTTATAAATATAAAATCGGTGGCTAGTTTGAGTATTGGATTATCCTTAATTACATTTTAATCGCATTTTCAGTTTCAATGGCAAGAAGCAATTCGGTTATTTCATTTTGCGTAGAAATACCTTTGTCATGCAAATACCACAATTGCAATTCCGTTTTGGCATTTTCATCAATTTTGCCGAATTTTTCTTTATAATTTTCTATTAAACTAATTGCGCCTTTTGGTCGTGGACCCCAATTTCCTTCAACATTTAATGTCTTTTTATCTAAAATGATTAGTTTTGGAATTGCCTTGTTTCCGTTGGTTAAAAACAAATTCATCAAGTCTGCATTTTCGTCACGAAAGACGATTTTCATTTCAATTTTATCAGAAACTGCATCCATTTTATTAAAAATTGGCACTAGTTGTGCGGCATCTCCACACCAACCTTCTGAAATTACAAGCCAAATATAATTGTTTTTAAGTGCTTGTAATTTTGTCACGTTTTCGTATGAAATTGTAATGGTTTTGTCCAAACGGTGCATTCTGGTTTCATTCAAACTGCTGTAATGGGTTAAATCCTCCGATTGATTATCCCCCGAAGACTTTCCTTCAATCAATAAATCTGAAATTATTTTTCGGTAATCATTATAAGAAAAGCTATTCATTAATGCTTTGGCGATAACTGTTTTCATGGTAATTGATTTTTAACAAATTTACGAAATATCTCCTTTTTATAATATGATAATAGTCATTTTCAATCAAACAAAATCGTACTTTTATATAAAATATAAAATGGAACTAAAAAACCGTTCAATAGGTCTGGTACTTTCGGGCGGTGGTTCAAAAGGATTGGCGCATGCCGGAGCAATCAAGTTCTTGGAAGAACAAAATATCAAGCCCACTCAAATTGCGGGAACGAGTGCCGGTGCAATTGTTGGTGCGCTATATGCTTTTGGGAAAACCCCAGAAGAAATACTCGATTTTTTCCAGTCCATTTATATTTTTCAATGGAAACATTTTACTTTTAAAAAAGCGGGATTTATCGATTCCAATTCCTTTAAAAGCTATTTCGAAACCATTTTTAAAGATGCCATTTTAAGCGATTTAAAAATTCACACCCACATCACTGCAACCGATATGGTAAAGGGAAAACTAAAACTTTTTGGTCCCGAAACCAGAATTGTAGATGCAATATTAGCTTCCGCTGCGTTTCCAGGGGTGATGTCGCCTTATGAATTTGAAGGCACTTTGTATAGTGATGGTGGTATTTTGAATCATTTTCCGACCGATATTTTAAAAGGCAAATGCGAAACTTTGATTGGCGTTTATGCGAGTCCGATTCAAAAAATTGAAGCCAAAGATTTGTCAAGTATCAAAGCCGTAACCACTCGAGCATTTGATTTGCTTTCAGAAAATTCGACCGTACTCCAATTTTCTAATTGTGATTGGATTATCGCACCCAAGGAATTGAGTCATTTTAGCACATTTGAAACCAATAAATCCAAGATGAATGCCATTTACGCTATAGGTTATGAAGAGGCCAAAAAATCGTACTCCCAACTAATTTCAAAAAAGTAACGAACTCTATTTCATAAAAAAAGAATATGCCTATATTTGCAAAATACAACTCAACGAAATTATGAAATACAAAAGAATTCTTCTAAAATTAAGTGGCGAAGCACTAATGGGTGAAAAACAATATGGAATTGACCCCGCAAGATTGGCAGAATACGCCGAAGAAATCAAAAAAATACATGCTAAAGGAGTTGAAATAGCCATCGTTATTGGTGGTGGAAATATATTTAGAGGAGTTGCAGGAGCTAGCAACGGAATGGATCGCGTTCAAGGTGATTACATGGGAATGCTTGCTACCGTTATCAACGGAATGGCTTTGCAAGGGGCTTTGGAAGAAAAAGGAATGTTAACTCGTTTGCAAACTGCCTTGAAAATTGAAGCTATTGCCGAACCTTATATAAAAAGAAGAGCCGTTCGCCACCTTGAAAAAGGAAGAATTGTGATTTTTGGAGCAGGAACTGGAAATCCCTATTTTACGACAGATACTGCTGCCGTTTTGAGAGGAGTAGAAATTCACGCTGATGTGATTTTGAAAGGAACTCGAGTTGACGGAATTTATTCTGCCGATCCTGAAAAAGATGCAAATGCCACAAAATTTGACACCATTTCGTTTGAAGACGTAATCAAGAAAGGATTAAACGTAATGGATTCAACAGCTTTTACGCTAAGTCAAGAAAACAAATTGCCAATCGTAGTTTTTGATATGAACAAAGAAGGCAATTTATTGAAAATTTGTGAAGGCGAAAATATTGGAACAGTAGTTAATATATAAGAACCCTAAAGAAAAGGGCGCAAAATAAAAAACCTAAAAAGATGACCGAGGAAATTGAATTTATATTAGATAGCACAAAAGAAGCGATGTCTAATTCTATTGCGCATTTAGAAAAAGAATTTTTAAATATTCGTGCTGGGAAAGCCTCTCCAGCAATGTTGGGAAGTGTTTTTGTAGATTATTATGGCGCTGCAACGCCCCTTTCGCAAGTATCGAAAATTAGTGTTCCCGATGCGAGAACCATCACGTTACAGCCTTTTGAAAAAAACATGTTACAGGTTATTGAAAAAGCGATTATGATAGCTAATATTGGGTTTAATCCTATGAATAATGGTGACGTTATCATTATTAGCGTACCGCCTTTGACAGAAGAGCGCCGTCGTGATTTGGCAAAACAAGCAAAAGTCGAAGCAGAAGATGCAAAAATCGGGATTCGAAATGTTCGAAAAGACGCCAATACTGATATTAAAAAATTAGAAAAAGAAGGAACTTCAGAAGACACTTGCAAAAGCGCCGAAGAAGAGGTTCAGAATTTGACCAATAGTTTCATTAGAAAAGTGGATGAACTATTAGTAGTCAAAGAAGCTGAAATTATGAAAGTTTAATTTCTTATCAATTATAAAAAAATCCGCTGTTTGGCGGATTTTTTTTTGGAAGACCGCGTGAGGGATAGCAGTGGAAATCCTTTGTGGAATGAAATGGAACAAAGATTGTAGCGCACAGCCCGACCGAGTTTACAACAGATTGC
>CALPQA020000247.1 GCA_943325595.2 Auritidibacter sp. Marseille-P8566 | reverse complement strand
CCGAGCAACCATTAGCATCTTTAATGGCAATATTATAAATTCCAAATCCAACGGCAGTATATGAAGGCGAAGTTTGAGGAGAAGCCCCATTTAAACTATAAGTATAAGCTCCTGTTCCACCTGCTCCAACAATATTAATAGTACCTGTTGGTGCTCCAAAACATAATGCAGGAATAGAAGTTGTTGTTAATGTTACAGCCGGAGGTTGTGAAATAGTAATAGTGGTGGTAGTTGTACAACCAGCATTGTCACCTGTAATTACAGTATAAGTATTTGCGGGTAATAGGGTAAATACACCTATTCCGTTAGCTTGATAAGGTGCAGTTAATGTATAATTAAATGGTGCTCCACTACCACCTGCTCCTGCAATTGTAAATCCACCGTTTGTACCAGCAAAACAACTTGTATTAGTTGAAGTAATAATTGCTGCTGTTGGATTACCATTATTCAAAACATTATAAGTAACCATTACTGTGCAAGAATTTGCATCTTTTACAGTTAAAGTATGAGTTCCTGCAATTAAACCTGTAGTAGTTGTTCCAACTATAAATGCTGCGCCATCATAAGAATATTGATATGTGGATGTGCCTCCTGTAACGCCAGTAACAGAAGCGGTTCCATTTGCTGTTCCACAACTTGTATTACTTGTTATCAATGTTGCATTTGTTGGACCAGCTGTTGTTCCAATAACAAATGTAGTACTATATAAACAACCATTATTATCGCTAACACTGATAGTGTGTGTGCCGGCTATCAAACCGTTTGTTAAACTAGAAGTTGCAACAGCATCCACACTAAATGAATAGGCTGCTGTGCCACCTACAACCCCCGTTACGTTATATGTTCCGTTTGCTAAACCACAACCGGCTAATGTAGTTGTACCTGTTATTGCCGTTGGGCCAGGTATATTAGTTACTGCAACAGTTCCGGTTAAAATACAACCTTTAAAGTCAATTACACTTATTGTATATGTTCCTGCTGATGCTGCATTTAAAGAAGGCGTTATTCCTCCATTACTCCAGCTATATATATAAGCAGGCGTACCTCCACCAACAGTTACTGTTCCAGATCCATTTGCGTTTCCACAAGTTGCAGGCGTTAATGTGGATGTTAAAGTTAATGATGTTGGCTGAGTTACTATTATGCTTTGAGTAATTGAACATCCATTAACATCTGTTTGTGTAACAGAATACGTTCCGGCAGGAACATTATTTACAGTTGCTAACGTACTGGCACCTAATGCAGGCCATAAATAAGTTAATGCTCCTGTACCGCCATTACCTGAAGCTGAAACTGTTCCTGTTGAAGAGCCAAAGCAATTTGCTGGCAATGAAGTAACCGTTAATGTAACAGCTATTGGTTGCGTTAAAGTAACGGACGCCGTTGCTGTACATCCTGAATTATCTCTAACTGTAATATTATAAGAACCTGCTACCAATCCGGTAAAATTTCCGGTGGTATTTGTTAGCGTGGGTGCAGTTAATGTATATGTAAAAGGTGCTATACCACCAGCTGGAGTTACTGTTAAGCTACCGGTATTTCCTCCAAAACAATTAATATTTAATGAGCTTGTAACAGATGCTGTTGGTCCACTATTATTTAATTCTGTATAAGTTACTGCTAAAGTACAAGAGTTCACATCGCTGATAATAACTGTATGTGTTCCTGACGCAAGACCAGAAGTTGTATTTCCTGATCCAAATGTTCCTCCATCAAAAGAATATTGATAAGGTCCAACACCTCCAGTTACTGCTATTAATGTAGCTGTACCGTTTGCTGTTCCGCAAGAAGCATTTGTAGTAACAACCGTTGCGGATGTTGGTCCGCTAGCTGTATTAATATTAAATGTTGTACTAAATATACAGCTGTTGTTATCACTTACTAAAATAGTGTGAACCCCTGCTCCAAGACCAGATGTTAAACTTGCTGTTGCAACTCCATCTAAGCTATACGTGAAAGCGGCTGTTCCGCCGGTTACTCCTGTTATATTATAAGTTCCATTTGATAGACCGCAACCTGCTAAAGTTGTTGTTCCTGTAATTGCAGTTGGTCCAGCTATGTTAGTAATAGCTACCGTTCTTGTTAAAACACAACCGTTAAAATCTTGCACTGTTAATGTATAAGTACCTGAAGAGGCTGCTGTTAAAATATTTGTTACTCCCCCATTACTCCAATTATAAGAATAAGGAGTTGTTCCTCCTCCAACTGTGACCGTTCCTGAACCATTAGGTAAACTACATGTTGCTGGAGTAAGAGTGGATGTTAATGTTAACGAAGCTGGCTCGGTTACAGTAATAGTTCTTGTTATTGAACATAAATTAGCATCTTTTATTGTTACGGTATAGGTTCCAGCAGATGCTCCACCAACAGTTGATAAAGTGCTATTTCCTAAAGCCGGCCACAAATAAGTATATGGAGACAGACCACCTGAGCCACCTGCCGAAACAGAGCCTGTTGCATTACCAAAACAATTAACCGGAGTAGAAGTTGTTGTTCCTGTAATTGGCGTAGGTTGACTAATTATTGCTGAAACAGTTGCAGTACAGCCTGAATTATCTTTAACAGTAACAGTGTAAGTTCCGGCAATTAAGGTAGTAAATGCGCCGGTAGTATTTGTTTGAGATGGCGCTGTCAAGGTATATGTAAATGGTGAAATACCACCAGCCGGAGATACTGTTAAACTGCCAGTAGCTGCTCCATTACATAATACATTTAATGAGCTTGTTACTGAAACCGTTGGAGGGGGATTATTTGCTACAATATAAGTAGCAGTAATTGTACAAGAGTTTGCATCTTGTACAATTACAGTATGTGTGCCTCCCGTTAAACCTGAAGTAGTTGTTCCTGGGGCAAATACTCCCGCATCAAATGAAAAACTATAAGTTGGAGTTCCGCCAGTTACGCCAGTTACAGTTGCCGTACCGTTAGCAGTGCCGCAACTTGCATTAGTTGTAGTTACACTAAAACTTGAAGGGCCAATTGCAGTAGGAATAATAAATGTAGTACTGAAAGGACAACCATTAGCATCTCTCACTAAAATTGTGTGTGTGCCTGCTGCCAAACCAATTGTTAAGGGTGATGCACCAACTCCATCTACACTATATGTATATGCTGCGGTGCCACCTGTAACTCCGGTAACATTAAAAGTTCCATTATTTGTATTACAACTTGCCTGAGTGGTAGTTCCTGTAATTGCTGTTGGACCAGGCACATCAATAATACTAGTTGTTTTTGTAAATACACAACCATTTGCATCCCTTATTGTAACTGAATAAACTCCTATTGCTAAACCTCCTATAGATGGTGTAGCGGCAGAAACTGAATTTACTGAATATGTATAAGGTGCTGTGCCTCCTGTTATGGGAGCTCCAAATGTTAAAGTGCCATTATTATTGCCACAGGTTGTTTTTGCTGGCGTTAAAGAAAATGCTGTTGGGCCAGGGGTAATAGTTAATGCAGGCGGCGATACTGTAAATGTACATCCAAAGTTATTGGTTAATGTAATTACTGGTGTACCAACCCCCAATCCAGTAACAGTTTGACCAGTTACTGTACCTAAACTACTTGCGAAACTTGAAATAGTTTGTGCTGGCGGAGGTAATGGCGAAGATGTATTATTAATATATATAATTCCTCCGGTTAAATTTGCACAAGTTGGATTGGTGAAAGTTAAAGTAGCTGACGGATTTGGCCGAACAGTTACTGATACTATTGCGGTAGATGGCGGGCAACTGCCTGAACCAGGACCCGTATACGTATAATTGTAAGTGCCTGCTGTATAAGAAGCCGGATTAAATGTTCCTAAATTTCCTGGTGGCAATGCTGGCGCAGGACCAGACCAACTACCAGTTGTTGCAACACCTGTTCCAAGTAAAGTAAATAAATTTGTAGAAGCAGCAGAATTACAAACTGCCAAGGTGTTACTAACACCTGCATAAGGACCAGGAGTTACAGTTACACATTTTACAGTTGTATAACTGCAACCAAAATTATCTACAGCAGTTAAAGTGTAACAATAGGTTCCTGTAGACGTTGGTGTTATTATCGCATTATTACCAGACGTTGAAATAATGTTTGCCCCCGACCACGTTTGAGAAACAATTGTTGGAGTAAAGGATTGAGAAGCTGGAACTGAGGCATTAAAATTAACATCCCAATTAAAAATATAGCCATTATCAGCTCCTAAATTATCGGTTACTTTAATACACCACCCTCCATTTAATGGGCAACCAACTAAACTACTAAAGTTTCCTGTT
>CALPQA020000246.1 GCA_943325595.2 Auritidibacter sp. Marseille-P8566 | reverse complement strand
TTTCATTGGAATTAGAAACAAAATGTTTTTATCACACAGTTACGATCACCGTGTTGTAGATGGTGCTTTGGGTGGAAGTTTTGTGAAACGAGTAGCCGATTATTTAGAAGCTTTCGATGTGAATAGAGAATTCTAAAATTCAAAAATAGATTTATTTAAATGACCTCAATTGAGGTCATTTTTTTGTTTTATAATTAACAAAATCCAACTTTAATAATTGTAAATTAGCATATAACTTATTATTAATCAAATACATAGAAAAAATGAAGGCAATTAGATATTTTATATTAGTATTAGTTTTGTTTGTTTCAAATGTAAGTTTTTCGCAATTTGGAACACTCGATAATACGTTTGGTACTGGAGGGAAAGTGATTACTACTTTCGAAGGTTTTGATGCATCAGTTCAGTCTGTTTTGGTTCAGCCTGACAAGAAAATTGTTGCTGGAGGAAATGCTACTAAGGGAGCTAAAAGCAGATTTTGTTTGGCAAGATATAATAGTGATGGTAACCTTGATGAAACGTTTGGAAGTTTGGGTTTTGTGGTTGCAGATTATCCAGAGCAAATGGTGCTTTCGGCTGTTGTTTTGCAAACTGATGGAAAAATCATCGCAGGTGGAAATCTATACGATCCAACTTTTTCAATTTCCCATTTTGTTTTACTGAGATTTGATAGCAACGGTGTTTTAGATACTACATTTGGTACTGATGGGCGTGTGGTTACAAACTTTAGCGATAAACTGGATAGAATGACTTCTTTAATTGTGCAAAATGATGGTAAAATTATTGCATCGGGATCAACTTCGGACGATATTAATTTTAGTGATTTTGCATTAGCTAGGTACAATTCTGATGGTTCTGTTGATTTAAGTTTTGGAAATAATGGAAGGACTATTTCTTCAATTAGAACTTGGGATTTTGGATATGCAATAACGCTTCAAGATGATAATAAGATTATTGTTTCGGGAGCAACATCCAACGAATTTAATCCTGATTTCGGATTTAATTATGATTTTGCAGCATTAAAATATGATAAATATGGAGTGTTAGATTCCACCTTTGGAAGTGGTGGCAGTATAACAATTGGTGTTCCAGAAGCTAATGAAAAAGCACTTTGTGTGAAAGTTGCACCGGATGGTAAAATCAATATCGCAGGCGAACATCATATTTTGAAATATTCTATTATGCTTGTGCAAATCTTGAATAATGGTGATTTGGACACTTCTTTTGGGATAAACGGAGTGGTTATTACCGATTTGTCGAATCAATTTTTAGAAAGTGTTGCCATGCAGCCCGATGGTAAAATTTTAGCCACAGAATATAATAGTACCGGTGGTTGTTGTGGTGCTGAAATTAAATTAATTCGGTTATTGACCAATGGAAATTTTGATGCTACTTTTGGAACAGATGGAATTGTAACCACAGATTTTTCAAATGAAAATAGTCAAGCCAATTCAATTGTAATTCAGGAAGATGGAAAAATTGTGATTGGTGGAATTTCAGGAAATCAAATCCAATCTAATTATGGTTTGGCGCGCTTTAATTCGGAATTGCTATTGTCAAATCCTATGAATCAATTGGAATACAATGCTTTTTTGGTATATCCAAATCCAGTAAATAATACTGTTAATTTGGATTTCAATTTCGGAGAATCAGGGAAAGTTTCAGTTGATTTATTTGATATAAATGGCGTCTTGGTTGCCAAATTATTGAACGGAAAAGTATTTCAATCGGGCTTTAATTCCCAACTTTTGCAAATGCCAGAAACATTGTCTAAAGGAGTGTACTTTTTAACGGTTTCTAACGGAAGTAAGGTTTCTAATTTTAAACTAGTGAAATAACTCTTTTTGTAATTTTTTTTCAACCCATTCGTTATTAAACAGATGGGTTTTTGTTTTTTATATTGCATTATAAAAGTATATTTGTACTACTAAAAACTAAAAATGGAATTAAAATTAACAAGGCCTATTTGTTTTTTCGATCTCGAAACTACTGGGATTGATGTTGCAAAAGATAGAATTGTAGAAATAGCAGTATTCAAAGTTTTTCCAAACGGAAACAAAGAAAGCAAAACATGGTTGGTTAATCCAACAATTCCTATTCCAACTCAAACTACGGCTGTTCACGGAATCACAAATGAAAAAGTGGCTAACGAACCAACCTTTAAAGAGTTGGCTTCTGTTATTTACGCAATGATAAAAGACAGTGATTTGGCGGGTTACAATTCCGACAGATTTGATATTCCGTTATTGGCAGAAGAATTGCTTCGTGCGGGAGTTGATTTTGATATGAAAGGGCGTGTTTCTGTAGATGTTCAAACTGTTTTTCATAAAAAGGAAGAACGTACTTTGAGCGCAGCATTAAAATTTTATTGTGGTGAAAACCTTATCAATGCGCATTCAGCGGAAGCGGATACGATGGCGACCTATGAAATTTTGAAAGCACAATTGGATCGGTATTCGGATTTGGATAATGATATGAAATCGCTTTCAGAATTCACGACCAGAAAACGTTTGGCAGATTTTGCAGGAATGATTGCTTATGACGACGATGATGAAGAGATTTTTGCTTTTGGAAAACACAAAGGTGTAAAAGTGAATAAGGTTTTAGAAACAGAACCAGGATATTATAGCTGGATTCAAAACGCTGATTTCCCTTTGTATACCAAGAAAGTTTTAACAGCAATTAAGTTGCGAAAGCTGAATACGAAATAGAAAATCAATTTGTGAAAGTAACTCAAATTTCATAGCCCCGATAGCAGTGAAAATCCCACGCTTTTTTGCGTGGATTGTAACGGATAGCGGGAATAGCTCCAAAAAAAATGAAAATAATTTGCATCGGTAGAAATTATACCAAACACATTGAGGAATTGCAGAATGAACGGCCTGATGAACCAGTGGTTTTTATGAAGCCAGACTCGGCTGTTTTGCTACGACAACATCCTTTTGTTATTCCCGAATTCTCTGAAGATATTCATCACGAATTGGAAATAATCGTTAAGATTAATAAAGTTGGAAAGTACATTGACACCAAATTTGCACATAAATATTACGATGAAATTGGTGTTGGTATTGATTTTACGGCTAGAGATTTGCAGCAAAAACTAAAAGATAAGGGGTTGCCTTGGGAAAAAGCCAAAGCATTTGACGGTTCGGCGGTTATTGGCGACTTTATGCCGAAAAGTGCTTTTACGTCGTTAGAAAATCTTACATTTGAACTGACCAAAAATGGCGAGATTGTTCAAAAAGGGAACACGAGCTTCATGTTGTGGAAAATTGACGAACTCATTGCGTATGTTTCGCAATATTTCACATTGAAA
Organism: Auritidibacter sp. Marseille-P8566; assembly: GCA_943325595.2. The sequence goes on along the minus strand of CALPQA020000246.1, from coordinate 952 downwards.
ATTGGTGATATAATTTTCACAGGAACACCTGAAGGAGTTGCTGTAGTTCGACCTGACGATGTATTAGAAGGTTTTTTAGAAGGAAATAAACTATTTAGAATTCAAGTAAAATAATGGCTCTACACTATAATCTAGCGAAAGTATATGCGCTTTCAGAAAATGACCCTGAGTTTGTTCAACAAATTTTAAATTTGTTTGTTACAGAAATTCCTTTGGATTTAGAACATATAAAACAGGGAATTGAGGATAAAAATCATCAGCAATGCTATGAATATGCTCATAAAATAAAACCTTCTTTGGATTTAATGGGTTTGAATTTGGCTTTTGAAGAAATGCTGCAAATTGAATCGTGGGCGAAGGCTGACGGTAAAAAGAAAGAAATTAAGGAAATCTTCAAAAGTGTTTCTCACCAAATTGAAAAAGCAATAAAAGAAATCAAGAAAGATTTTAACTCAAAAATGATTAATTCATAACTCCAAATAATACCCATTCTATTTAATGAAAGCAACCATAGTTACTATTGGAGACGAAATTCTAATTGGTCAAATTGTAGATACCAATTCGGGTTTTATAGCAAAAGCACTAGACAAAATTGGAATAGAAATTCACGAAATGATTTCTATAAGTGACAATAAAAAGCACATTTTAGACACCTTCAAACACCTTCAAAACCAAGTCGATTTAGTCGTAATTACAGGTGGACTTGGGCCAACGAAAGACGACATTACCAAACACACATTTTGTGAATATTTTGAAGATAAATTAGTTAGAAACGAAGCGGTTGAAAAACACGTAATTGATCTAATTGAACGCGCTATGAATCGTCCAGCTTCCCAAATGAATAAAGACCAAGCATTGGTTCCTTCTACCTGCACGGTGCTTCACAATCAAGTGGGAACAGCTCCTGGAATGTGGATGAAAAAGGAAAATACCGTTTATATTTCGCTGCCAG
>CALPQA020000245.1 GCA_943325595.2 Auritidibacter sp. Marseille-P8566 | reverse complement strand
CTAAACTCTTTTGTACTCAATTCAAAAGAATTAACAAAAAAATTAATTCTTGCTGTTTTACTTTCGTAAATTTGCTCAAAATATTAAAATGCTGCTTTTTTTAAAAAAATACCGTTTGTTTTTGACTGTAGTAATTGTTCTATCGGCAATTATTTTGTTCCTTTTTTATTCGGCACTTAAGCCAAAAAAAATGCTACCCATTTACAATCCTTCAATGGTAAACCCCGAATTGGTTGATTCAACGGTTCAATATATCAGTAAATACCATACTGTTGGAGATTTCTCTTTTATTAATCAAAACGGAAAAACAATTACTCAAAAAGAGTATGAAGGGAAAATATATGTTGCCGATTTTTTCTTCACTACTTGCGGTTCAATTTGTCCAATAATGACTACAAATTTAGTGCTGGTTCAAAAAGCAATTGTAAATAACCCTAAAGTAATGTTACTCTCACACACTGTTTTTCCTGAAACAGATTCGGTTCCAGTACTAAAAGCCTACGCGCTGAGAAATGGGGTGATTGATTCAAAGTGGAACTTGGTTACCGGCGATAAAAAAGAGATTTATTCGATGGCAAGAAAATCATATTTAGCTGTAAAATTGGGAAAACCCAATGAGCTATACGATATGGTACACACCGAGAATTTCGTTTTGGTAGACGCAAAAAGAAGGGTTCGTGGCTTTTATGACGGTACTAAAAAAGAAGATATTGAAAGATTAATCGAAGATATTAATTTCTTGTGTTCCGAATAACACTTTAATTTTCAAAAAGGCGAGTTGACATTTGCTTAAAAATGTCATAAAACTGATAATTATCATTCTTGTAAACATAATTATATTTACTTTTGTAATCTAAATTCAATCTAAATAAGGTTTGCAAACGACAATAAATTCTCTTAAAAAAGGCGAAAAAGCAATCATCAAAGATTTTGACATTGATGCCATTCCACTAAAATTATTGGAAATGGGGTGCTTGCCAGGAAATTTGGTTGAGCTACTTCAAATTGCCCCATTTGGAGATCCTTTATACTTGAATATCAACGGTTCTCATCTTGCTATCCGTATTGAAACTGCCCAGAAAATTGAAGTTGAAATACTAAAAAACAACTTAAAATGAGCAGTATAAACATCAATGTTGCCTTAATTGGGAATCCAAATACAGGAAAAACGTCGGTTTTTAATCATTTAACAGGATTGAACCAACAAGTGGGAAATTATCCCGGAATTACCGTTGAAAAAAAGATAGGATTTTGCAAATTAACCTCAAAAATAAGAGCAAATATTCTGGATTTGCCAGGAACATACAGTTTAAATGCAAGTTCCGTTGACGAGAATGTTGTTATTGAATTACTATTAAACAAAAACGATAAATTATTCCCAGATGTAGCTCTTGTTGTTACAGATGTTGAAAACCTGAAGCGAAATTTATTGCTTTTTACCCAAATTAAAGACCTTGAAATTCCAACAATTTTAGTCATAAACATGGCTGATAGAATGAAATTTAAAGGAATTTCACTCGACATACCGTATCTGGAAGAGCATTTAAACACAAAAATTGCTTTAATTAGTTCTCGAAAGGGTTTTGGCATTGAAACATTAAAAAATCTAATTATTGATTATAAGTCGCTTTCTAGTGAGCCTTGCTTGAACGCTTCTGCTATTGATGAAGAATATTTCGATACACTTCGAAAAACATTTCCAAACCAATTGTTGTATAAATTGTGGCTAGTAATCACCCAGGATGTGAATTTTATGAATTTAGAACGCAATGAAGTTCGCAATTCTTTTACTAAATCTCATTCGGACTTGAAGCGTTTGCAACAAAAAGAAACTATAAAAAGATACCAATTTATTAATGATGTTTTGAAAGTTGGCCTCAAAATTGACACTTCAATTGCCAAAGATTTCAGAAGTAAATTGGATCGTATTCTAACCCATAAATTTTGGGGTTATGTTATCTTTTTTGCCATTCTTTTTGTCATTTTTCAATCTATTTTTGAATGGTCCAAAGTTCCAATGGAGTTTATCGATTCTACTTTTGCAACTTTGAGCGTCATCGCGAGCGAAGCTTTGCCAGCAGGTGTTTTGACAAATTTAATTTCACAAGGAATTATCCCAGGAATTGGAGGAATTTTAATTTTTATTCCTCAAATCGCCTTTCTATTTCTTTTTATTTCTGTTTTAGAAGAAAGCGGTTATATGAGTCGCGTGGTGTTTTTGATGGATAAAATAATGCGAAAATTTGGACTTTCTGGTAAAAGTGTGGTGCCTTTGATTTCAGGAACCGCGTGCGCAATTCCAGCTATAATGGCAACCAGAAACATCGAAAACTGGAAGGAACGACTTATTACGATACTTGTTACTCCTTTTACAACTTGTTCTGCAAGATTGCCAGTTTATGCTATAATTATTGCTTTGGTAATTCCAGACACACGGATATTAGGGGTTTTAAATCTACAAGGATTAACATTAATGTTGCTCTATCTTTTGGGTTTTGGCATGGCAATTTTTGCAGCCTATGTATTGAATAAAATATTAAAAATTAAAGGAAAAACCTTTTTTGTGGTGGAAATGCCGAACTATAAACTGCCAATGTTTAAAAATGTAGCCATCAATGTTGTAGAAAAAACGAGGGCTTTTATCTTTGGTGCTGGAAGAATCATTCTTGCTATTTCAATTGTTTTATGGTTCATGGCTTCCTACGGCCCGGGGAATAAATTCAATAATGCGGAAACTATTTTAATGGCTAAAAATGAAAATAGGACACTATCAAAAATTGAATTTAAAAATAAACTTGCTGCCTACAAACTAGAAAATTCCTATATTGGAATTATGGGAAAAACCATTGAACCTGCAATTTCACCTCTAGGTTATGATTGGAAAATAGGCATCGCTATTATCAGTTCTTTTGCAGCCAGAGAAGTTTTTGTTGGAACTTTAGCAACTATTTATAGTGTAGGTGGAAATGAAAATGAGGAAACTATAAAAAATAAAATGCAAGCCGAAGTCAATCCTGAAACAGGCAATAAAGTATTTAATTTTGCCTCGGGAATTTCCTTGCTTTTATTCTATGCTTTTGCATTGCAGTGCGCAAGTACGCTAGCCATTACTAAGAAAGAAACGAATACTTGGAAATGGCCTTTGGCACAACTTATTTTCATGAGTGGATTTGCGTATTTAGTGGCTTTGATTGCATTTCAAATATTAAAATAACACCGATGATACAAGAAATAATTGCTTTTATCGCCTTGGGAATAGCAGTTGCTTTTTTGATTAAAAAATTCTTTTTCAAAAAGAAAAAATCAAAAAATTGCGGTACTGATGACTGTGGTTGCCATTAATATTTGTGGTTATTTCTTTTTTTATTCTTTAAAAATGCTTCCTCTTTTTTTATTAACAATCCAAAAAAATTAACGCATCTGTAGCATATCGATACTTGCTTATTCAGTAATTTTGTAACATGTATGCTTTAGTTGATTGTAATAATTTTTATGCTTCCTGTGAACGTGTTTTTCAACCGAAATTCAACGGAAAGCCAGTTGTTATATTATCAAATAATGACGGCTGCGTAATCTCAAGAAGTAACGAAGCCAAAGCAGTTGGTGTTCCGATGGGCGTCCCACTTTTCAAAATCAAAGAGTTAGTCAAAGAAAAAAATATTGCCGTTTTTTCATCAAATTATGCGTTGTACGGTGATTTGAGTAATCGGGTAATGGCTATCTTAGGACAATTTTCCCCAAATCTAGAAATTTATAGTATTGATGAAGCGTTCTTAAATTTTGATGGAATGTCAATATTGGATTATGATATGTATGGCGTTCAAATGAAAACCAGAATTCAAAAATGGGTTGGAATTCCAGTTTGTGTTGGCTTTGCACCTACAAAAGCATTGGCCAAAGTCGCCAATAAAATCGCTAAAAAATTTCAAGATAGAACCTCTGGAGTATATACAATCGACACCGATGAAAAGCGAATTAAAGCCCTGAAATGGACTAAAATTGAAGACGTTTGGGGTATTGGAAACAGAACGACCAAGAAAGCAAAACTTCGAAATATCAATACCGCTTTGGATTTTATCCATCCCCAACATGAAAGTTGGATTAGAAAAGAATTGGGCGTTGTTGGGCTTCGACTAAAATATGAATTGGAAGGAAAATCAGTTTTAGATTTAGAACCTATTCCGAATCAGAAAAAAAGTATCGCCACCACAAGAAGTTTCCCAAAACAAATATCTGACTTTGATTTATTGCGAGAACGCGTGGCAACTTT
>CALPQA020000244.1 GCA_943325595.2 Auritidibacter sp. Marseille-P8566 | reverse complement strand
ATATGTTAATCGCCGAAATGTTAGGGGGTTATATGGCTGGAGTTACCGTTTCTGGTGTGCTTTGGGCGGTTTTCCAAAACAATGCAGGTGGTGCTTGGGATAATGCTAAAAAATCTTTCGAAGCTGGAGTTCTAATTAATGGTGAAATGACATACAAAGGTTCTGATGCGCACAAAGCTGCTGTAACTGGAGATACTGTTGGAGATCCTTTCAAAGATACTTCAGGACCTTCAATGAACATTTTAATTAAATTGACTTGTTTGATTGGATTGGTAATTGCGCCAATTTTAGGAAATGGAAGTCACGAAAATATTTCAAAAGTTGTCATTGTAAAAATGGAAGGTGCTGAAGGGAACATGATGGGTAAATGTGACATGAGCAAATGTGCCACGATGACCAAAGACGAATGTGCTGCAATGTGCGACAGTCTTAAATGTACTCCTGAGCAAAAAGAAATGTGTTTGTCTCATTATAATGCCGATGGAAAATTCATGGCTTCTGAAGAAAAAATGGAATGTTGTGCTAAAAAAGGAGATGCAAAAATGGTGAAAGTTGAAATAACGAATACCAACGGAAAAGCGAAAGCAACCGTAATAACATCTGATAAAAGCACTACAAACGTTCAAGTATTTGAAGGTTCGCTAGAAGAAGTTAAAGCAAAAGTTGACGCTTTAAAATAATAGCTTTTTTTCAATAAACATAAAATGCCTCGCAAATCGCGAGGCATTTTTTATTTTAAGTCACTCAAATCACTTCCTGATTCCAATTCTTCAGGACTTTTATTTTGTTTAAAAAGTCGTGCCGAAAGCGTTCCTTTTAAGGTAATTTTATCGCCTTTAACGTCAAGCCAACTTCCTTCTCGCAATCCTAAAACGGGAGGAGTATTGAACTGATGAAATTCTTTAATTCGTGTTTCTCTAGTTTCTCCATTGTGCTTTAATTGCAAATCAGCATCCAAATAATGGGGGTTCAGATTGAAAGGAACAATCCCTAAAGTTTGAAAACTTGGCGGATAAATAATAGGCATGTCGTTCGTGGTTTGCATCGTTAAACCGCAAATATTACTTCCTGCACTAGTTCCTAAATAAGGGGTTCCACTTTTTATGGCTTCTGCCAATGCATCCATGACTTTCAGTTTATACAATTGGAAAACCAATAAAAACGTATTTCCGCCACCCGTAAAAATGCCTTCCGATTTTGCGACAGCTTCAATTGGATTTTCAAATTCGTGAATTCCCTTTACAGCGATATTTATTTTGGCGAAAGCCAATCCCACTTTAGCAGTATATTCTTCGTAAGAAATGCCGCCAGGTTGCGCATAAGGTATAAAAAGAATCGTTTTGCAATTCTCGAAATGCTTTGATAATTCGGGTAAAATATAGTCTAAATAGTCGCCTCCAAAAAGAGTTGACGTGCTCGCAATGATGCAATTTTTCATTTTTATTGGATTTTAATGAGCTCAAAGTTACATTATTTTGTAAATCTTAATTCTGAAATTGGCGGAGTTTATTTATTAACATAACTTTACCAAGGCGTTAATATTTAATTTGGAAGACACTAAGATACTTTTACAACATAGAAAACAGCTGTTTTGTAAAGTGTATTATGAGAAAAAGTATCCTCGGAATTTTAATATTAGTAACTTCGTTTGTTTGGTCTCAAAAAGGTGCCATTCCAACAATACACGGAAAAATAGTTGCAGATGTGTCTAATTTAGAAGGTATTTATGTGATAAATGCAACGACTGAAAAATCTGTAATTACTAAAAGTGGGGGTTATTTTGATATTCAAGCCACAGAAGGCGATACATTGGTTTTTTCTGCGGTACAATACAAAGGAAAAAGAATTGCGATTTTAAAAGAGGATTTGGATAAAGAATTGCTATTTGTAAAAATGGAAATGATAATCAATCATTTGGATGAGGTAATGATTATGAACTATAAAAACATCAATGCAGTTGCGTTAGGAATCATACCAAAAGGTCAAAAATCGTATACGCCTGCCGAACGAAAATTAAGAACGGCAACAGGATTAGATGCAAGAATTGGGCTCAATACGTCATTTTCTATCGACCCACTTTTCAATCTTCTTTCAGGACGAACGGCTGAACTTTTGAAAAACATTGAGGTAGAAAGAAAACAATATTGGTTGGATAAAATTGCGGAAACGTTCAGTGAAAAAGTATTTGTAGATAAATTTAAAATCCCAATCGATTATATAAAAGGATTTCAATATTATATCGTCGAAAACAAAAATTTTGTAGATACTTTAAAATCAAAAAATACCGCAATGTCTTCTTTTTTAATGGGGGAATTAGCAGTAAAATATAACGAAATGATAGCTTGTGAATAAGAATTTTACAATTATAATACTGCTTTTTTTGCTGTCGCAAATGGCAATTGGGCAACACAACGAAAAACTGCTACAGGGAATAATTGTCGCCGAAGATGCCTCGGTTTCGGGAGTTGATGTGGTGAATTTAGGCAATGAAAAAGTGACCGTTACCAATGCGAAAGGCGAGTTTTTTATTTTGGCGAAAGCCGACGATATTTTGGTTTTTTCCTCGATGACTTTAGAAATGAAACGGATGTTGGTTGATGAAGACGATTTGAAATCAGAAATGATAACCATTACTATGACTCCAAAAATCAATGAACTGAATGAAGTAATTGTTAAGAAAAATGCTGCCGAAGGCATTAGTATTATTCCCGGGCAAAAGCAATATACTCCCGCAGAACGTAAATTATACACAGCATCTTCCGGATTATTAGACGCCCCGTTAAACTGGCTTTCTGGAAGAACAGAAATGCTGAAAAAAGAAATCATAGTTGAAAGAAAAGAACGATTATTGGATAAAGTTGGCGTACTTTACGAAGACAAATATTACATACAAACCTTAAAAATCCCAGAAATTTACATAGATGATTTTCAACGGTACCTCATTGAAGACAAAGAATTTACAGCTGCGTTAAAGGTAAAAAACCGAACAATGATGTTGTTTCTAATATCTAAATTGGCGGTTAACTACAATGCTATTCCAAAATAGCAAAAGAAGAACTACTTTTGATAAATGAATATTACTTTAAATGGCTAAATTTGATTAACATATTTTTATAGCGCATTTGAAAAATTGCTTCATAAAAACTTTGTAACTTTGCAATAAAATAAATAGTTATGTTTGGAATAGGTGGAGGTGAATTAATTTTAATATTATTTGTAGTCCTAATGCTTTTTGGGTCCGATAAAATCCCTGACATCGCCAGAACAATGGGAAAAGCAATGGCGCAATTAAAAAATGCAACCAACGACATTAAAAGTGAGATTCAAAAAGGAGCCGATGCAAATGGTTTTGATACAAAATCCATAACCGATTTTACAGGAAACATCACCCAAGAAATCAATAAAGCAAAAGACAACTTGCTAAAAGACACCGATCCTATCAAAGAATCCAAAAAAATTGAAACTCCAATAGCAGAAGAAAACGAAAATGAAGGTCCCATAAAAAGGCAATCATAATGCTGGAAAAAATCCTTTCTTTAGATCAAAAAATATTCATTTATTTAAATGGATTGGGTTCATCCACTTTCGACGGACTTTGGCTTGAAATTACTAAACAAACCAACTGGATTCCATTTTTTTTAGTTTTGCTCTATCTTATTTACAAAAAAATAGGTACAAAACAGACCCTGTATTTAGTGCTATTTGTGATTGTTTTAGTCGCAATTTCCGACCAATTTACAAATCTTGTAAAAGACACTTTTCAACGCCTTCGCCCGTGTAGTAATCCTGAAATTAATGGAATAATTAGAGTTGTAAAATCCAGTAAAACATTTAGTTTTTTCTCGGGTCATGCGGCAAATACAATGGCAGTTTCCACATTTTTATACCTAATTCTAAAACGAAAATTCAAGTATTTTGGGTTCCTGTTTTTATGGCCATTGCTCTTCGCTTACAGCAGAATTTACCTAGGGTTGCACTACCCATTAGACATAATTTGCGGCTACATTAGCGGATTTATTTTGGGATTTCTTATGTTCAAAATATACCAAATCGCACAAAAAAAGTACTTCCCAAATTAATTTTTTTTTTGAAGCTATTTCACTCTGTACGTTTCAATCCACGCCCAAAAGCGTGGGATTTCCTCTTCCATCAGGGCTAGGGCATCCGTTTTCAATAGGATAGTTATTCTAAATATGATATTCCATCATTAAAGTACGCGACTCACAGTCAATCCATCACGAATTGGCAATAAAACGGTTTCAACACGAGGGTCGTTTTTAAGTAAATCGTTGTATT
>CALPQA020000243.1 GCA_943325595.2 Auritidibacter sp. Marseille-P8566 | reverse complement strand
GAATGCTTTATTGGCATTTTGTGCTAATATTTTTACTATTTTATCTGTTAGATCAGCTTGTTTTTTGACTGGTTTTCTTAGTCTTTTACTCATAATTCTTTTCTTAAAAGTTGAAATTTACAAAATAGTTAGCAGTTGTTTGTTGATAACAGATAGTTTTAAATAAAATATAACTTTTAAAAACTAATTTTTGGTTCCATTTTAATTGGCTGTATCTTTATAAAAAATAAATAAAAATGGAAGAATTTATAACAATTGCAACCTTTAATTTTCCTCACGAAATAATTGTTTTGAAGTCCATTTTACAAAACGAAGGAATTGCGTTTTTATTTCTCAATGAAACTTTGGTTTCTGTCAATCCATTAGCAAGTTACGCTTACGGTGGAATTCGATTAAAAATTCATCCTAACGATTTTGAAACGGTACAAAAGATATTAGACGAATTGAACAATAATTTAAATATAGTTTAAATGATTTTTAAAGTTTTAATTTCTAAATGTTATCAACATATATATAATACAACAAAAAGAAAATTAAATTTAAAATTATTTTTTAATGGTTATTATAGCGTGTTAATAGCTACAATAAAATTATTTTTTTAGGTGTTGTTTTAAAGATATTTTTATTTACAAGAAGTTATGAACATACTTATTTATATCTAAAGAGTTCTAAAATAAGCTTTTCTACTTTTTAATTAACAACGGTTAATAATCTTTAAAAGCTACTTTTTGTAAATAAGTTTAAATCTAAAAATTGTTAACAAAAGAGAATTTTATAGTAATAACTTTTCTAAAAATTCATCAAACTAAATTTGTTTTATTCGATGCTATTTTTGATTACAAATTAATCTCACACAACCTAAAAATAGTTGTAAAATTCTATCTAAACTTATGAACAATAATTGTTAAATTAAGGTTAACTGATTATCAATTACTTAAGAACCGTTATTAACATTACAGTATTTTAACAATTTTGATACATAAAATTTAAAGGTAAAAACAGAACTATTTGATTTTCAAGCTGTTTATAAATTATGTAATTAATAAAGTACAGTAATGGTAATCTCTATTTTCTTTTGGTAAATTTGTATCGAAAACACAACACCTTTATTACTATGAAAATTTCTATCGGAAACGACCACGCAGGACCAGAATACAAAAAAGCAATTGTTGAAATGCTGAAGGCAAATGGTTATGAAGTTACTAATTACGGAACCGATTCGGCAGATAGTGTAGATTATCCAGATTTTGCACATCCAGTTGCATTAGATGTTGAAACTAAAAAATCAGATTTTGGAATTATCATTTGCGGAAGCGGAAATGGAATTGCAATGTCGGCCAATAAACACCAAGGAATTCGAGCTGCATTGTGTTGGATTAAAGAAATTGCTGTTTTAGCGCGACAACATAATGACGCTAATATTATTAGTATTCCAGCTCGTTATACTTCAATTCCGCAAGCTGTAGAAATGGTTCAAACTTTCCTGAACACTGATTTTGAAGGTGGAAGACATCAAAATAGAGTAGATAAAATTAGCTGTTAATTACAAAATTTCTTTCTTTTTAGCCACAGATTCACAGATTTTAAAATTTACATTAATTTTAATCTCATTTAATCAATTTTTTTTAGTCTCAAAGTACCTTATAAAACGAAGTGTTTTTTATGAATAGCGATTAATTTTCTAATTTTAGCCACAGATTCACAGATTAAAAATGATTTAAAAATCAGTGAATCTGTGGCTAATTTCTATGATTGACAATTTAAATCAGCAAAAAAAGTTTTGTAAATCACACCAATATATTTTAAGTTTATAATATATTTTTACCTTTTTATTAATTCCTATTGACTGAATTAACGTTAATTTAGTCAACACACTGACTGAATTAACGTTAATTTGGTCAACGAACTGACTGAATTACTATTTTTTTTATATCTTTGTTTTGTAATTAAAGCAAAAAAGATGCAAAATTATTTCAAAAGAGCGGTTTTAGAAGAATTTCATCGGAAGTTAATTCCTAATAAAGTATTGATTTTATTGGGCGCAAGACGCGTTGGAAAAACAGAACTGATAAAAACGTATTTAGAAACACTTCCTAAAGAAAAATATTTACACCTGAATGGTGAAGATATAATTGATGCTACTTTACTCAAAGAGCGTTCGGTTGCGAATTACAGTCGGCTACTTCAAAATATTGATTTATTGGTTATTGATGAAGCGCAAATTATTCCCGAAATAGGTTTGATTTTAAAGTTGATTGTAGATTCAATTGATGGAATAAAAATCATTGCGACAGGATCTTCAATGTTTGATATTTCAAATAAATTAGGCGAGCCGTTAGTAGGTAGAAAAAACACAATTTATCTGTATCCGTTGGCACAAATGGAGTTTTCTTTATATGAAAATTATAAGCAAACCGCCGAAAAATTAGAACAACGCTTGATATATGGAAGTTATCCCGAATTAGAACAATATGAAAATTGGGAGGACAAAAAAGACTATTTATTTGAAATAATAAATTCCTATTTACTGAAAGATATTTTAGTTTTTGAGGGTATAAAACATTCCGATAAAATTTATGATTTACTACGATTGGTGGCGTATCAATTAGGAAAAGAAGTTTCGATGCAAGAATTAGCGAATCAATTGCAAATATCAAAAAACACCGTTTATAATTATTTAGATTTACTTTCAAAAGTATTTATTATCTTTAAAATTGATGGTTTCAGCAGAAATTTAAGAAAGGAAATCGTGAAATCGAGTCGCTGGTATTTTTATGATAATGGCATTCGAAATACAATTATCAATAATTTCAATAGAATTGATTTTAGAAATGATGTAGGTGGTTTATGGGAAAATTACTTAGCGTCGGAGCGAATAAAAAAACAGCAGTATCAAAAAATCAAAACCAATAATTATTTTTGGCGCACCTACGATCAGCAAGAATTGGATTGGCTGGAAGAAATAGGCGATAATTTAGCTGGATTTGAATTCAAATGGAGTGAAACTAAAAAACCAAAAATTCCCACAGCATTTTCAAAAGCATATCCAGAAGCTACTTTTGAAGTTATAAATCGAGGAAATTACTTAGATTTTATTACTTAGACTATAAAATAATTATTAAAAAACCAACCTAAATGACCAACATACAATTCATTTCAAAACACGTTGCCACAGCTGCAATTAATATTCAAAAAACCGTTCAGCTTTTACAAGAAGATTGCACGATTCCGTTTATTTCTAGGTACCGAAAAGATACAACGGGAAATTTAGACGAAGTTTTTATAGAACAAATCGCCAAGTTTCAAAAAGAGTATGAAGTACTTGTAAAACGTAAAGAAGCAATTATAAAATCTATAGAAGAACAAAAATCGCTTACTCCAGAATTGAATAAAAAAATCCAAGAAAGTTTCGATTTACAGGAAATAGAAGACTTTTATTTGCCCTTTAAAAAGAAGAAAAAAACAAAAGCCGACGTAGCCCGCGAAAACGGATTGGAACCATTGGCTAAAATAATAATGGCGCAAAACAACGATGATGTTGATTATATCGCTACACAATATTTAAACAAAAATGTCATCAATGAAGACGACGCTTTACAAGGCGCCAGAGACATTATTGCCGAATGGATTAATGAAAATATTTATGTTCGGAAGCAGTTGCGAAGAATATACCAAAGGAAAGCAACGATTACAACTAAGGTTTCTAAATCTAAAAAAGACGACGAGGCTGCCCAAAAATTCAATCAGTATTTTGATTGGTCAGAAAATTTAACCAAAGCGCCATCGCATCGATTATTAGCAATGCTTCGCGCTGAAAATGAAGGATTTGTAAAGTTAAAAGTAGAAGTTGATTCGGAAAATTCGGGAGCAGAAGCTTTAGAAATTATCGATGAATTAATCATAAAAAGGAACAACGATACCACACCACATTTGCAATTAGCGATTGAAGATAGTTTTAAAAGATTGTTGAATCCTGCTATTTCAAACGAGACTTTACAAGAAGCAAAAGCGAAGGCTGATGCCAATTCTATTCAAGTTTTTGCAAATAATTTGAGTCAATTATTATTAGCGCCACCTTTAGGAGAAAAGCGAATTTTAGCCATTGATCCAGGTTTTCGAAGCGGTTGCAAAATTGTTTGCTTGGACGAAAAAGGCGATTTATTATACAACGAAACCATTTATCCGCACGCACCTCAAAAGGAAGATGCGATGGCGATGAAAAAAATCCGTTCAATGGTGAATTCCTATAAAATTGATGCTATTTCTATTGGAAATGGAACCGCCTCAAGGGAAACAGAAT
>CALPQA020000242.1 GCA_943325595.2 Auritidibacter sp. Marseille-P8566 | reverse complement strand
TCTGGGAATTAGCTACCTCTACAAAAAATTAGTTTTGAAGGAAGAAATTGAAATCACGAATTACATGCCTTTAGAAATAATAGTAAAGGAGAATGCTGTTTCATCAAATGAGACAAACAAAAAGCAATTAACGTAGGTTCAAAATCTTCCATTACACAAGAAATCCAACTACTTTTTCAACCCTTTTTTAAGTGTATCAAACAAGGGACCTTCCAATAATTTGATTTGGTCGACCGCAATTCGGGCAATTTCATTGGCTCCTTTTGAAGACAAATGCGTGTCATCATCTTTGCCTTCAGGATAATACGGAACTTCTCCCGCCTTGAAATGCAAATGCAGTTGCTTGGATTTTTCAGGTCCATAGGCCATTTCTAATAGTTCCGAATAATATTCTAAGTCGATAAATGGAACATTAAATTCTTGTGCTACCAATCGCATTTCTAATGGATATTCTCCGTGTTTGCTAATCAAAACACCTTGCTCATTAAAACTTCTTCTCTCGATTGAGGAAAACAAAATTGGAATTGCTCCTTTTTCCCTAGCTTCTTTTACAAATCGAATTAAATTGTAACGATACGCCGTATGTGGATTGGTGTACCGAAGTGAATCGGTAACTTTACTATCATTATGACCAAATTGAATAAAAACGTAATCCCCTGGCTTCAATGCTTTATAAACTGATTCCCATAGTTTTTCTTTGATAAAACTACGGGTGCTTCGTCCGTTTACAGCTCTGTTATCAATAACAACTTCCGGATTAAAAAAAGTAGGAAGTACTTGAACCCAACCGTGTTCTGGATTCGTTTCTGGACTCACTTTATTGGCCATTGTAGAATCACCTATCGAATAAATTGTAGCCTTTTGAGCAAAAAGATTTATAGAAACTAATAATACTAAGAGAAATTTATATTTCATGACTTTTCAGGTTTAAGATTGAATTTGATTATTTTACAGCCGTTGGAGTTGTTGCTTTTTCTCCAATAAGTACTTCGTTAATTGCTACCTTTTCAGTATTGGTAACCGTCATCCCGTTTGGTGTAGAATGTATGGTTATATTACTAAGTTCAATCTGAGCAACTTTATTATTTGGATAACCTTCAATTACAATTCCTGTTTTTGTAGCTTCAATGCAACTTACATTAGAAAAATAAATGTTTGAGATTTTAGTAGAATGCAATCCACTTCCCTCTCCATGATAATTTGCTGTAATATAGATACAATCTTCTACTTTCCCAAATGACAAATTATTGAAATAAACATTTTTAATATACCCTCCCCGATCTGAATTCGTTTTTAAAAAAAACCCTCTTTTTAAGTAGCCACTGAATTTACTGTTTTCTACATATATGTTTTTAACACCAGCGGACATTTCGCTTCCAATAACAAGTGCGTGCAGCCCTTTGAATTCACAGTTTCTAACAACAATGTTTTCTGAAGGTGTTTGAGAATTGTTACGTCCTTCATCATCTCTGCCTGCTTTTATGGCAATATTATCATCTGCATTATCAAAGGCGATATTTTCAATTAAAACATCTTTAGCATATTCAGGATCAATTCCATCATTGTTTGAATTAAAAGCTTTGTATTTTAAACCTCTAACCGTGATGCTTTGGGATTTTAATAAATGAAGACACCAAAATGGCGAATCCTCAATTTTTATGTTTTCGACAAGAATATTTTTACAATTAAAAAACTGAATTAATTGCGGTCTAAGAAAATGTCCATCACCAAATTTACGCTCCGACACAGGCACATTAGCATGATTCATTTCTCGGGTCAACATTTTGTCGGCGCCTTCTTTTGCTTTGAAACTATTCCACACTTTACTTCCTTCGCCATCAATTGTACCTTCTCCCATAATGGCAATATCCGTGCAATTGTAGGCGTAAATAAGCGGGCTATAATTGTAAATAAAAGTGCCTTCCCAACTTGTTTGCACCATAGGTAAATAGTGTTTTGGAGTATCACTAAACTTGATTCTCGCACCTTTTTCTAGTAGTAAATTCACATTGCTTACAAAATGAATTGGGCCATTTAACATGTAAATCCCTTTGGAAACAACAATTGTACCTCCATTATTCTTTTTGCAAAGTAACATTGCTTTATCAAAAGCGGGTTTGGCATCGGATATAGAATCTCCTTTTGCGCCTAACGCAGTTACCAAAATTCTGTAAGACGGAATTTGGGGTAATTGAATTCGGCTAACAATCGAATTGACAGAATCGGATGGGAAACTACTATTTTGAGCAAAGCTACTCCATGAAATCAGAACGATAATAAGCAGTTTGTGTTTCATTTATTTATTTTTATGATTATTTTGAATCCAAATTCCATTCGGCACTCCATTTGAAAAAGTCGGAGCCCAAAACAGTTTCAGCGGTATATTTTTTGGCTTGATTTCTTTTTAATTGGTGCGACCACGAAACTCTTTCTTTGGGTAAATATCCTTCCCCAGAACAGTTGTATTCGGCATAAAAAGTATTTTTTTCGGCTTCTGGTTTCGACCAATTATCCCAACCTTGTGGTTGTATGTGTTTCCCCATTTCGCAATCGATGAACACCGTTTTTGCGTAAAATCGCCATGGACGTCCTAGATAAACCGCAGTTGCATTTGCGGAAGCAGTCAATTTACATTTATTGAAAACAAAACCATAGTCAACCCCTTGAGGAGTAGCTGCCGCAGTGATGTAGGAATCTCTCAAGCTATGAAGTGTACATTTTTCAAAAAAAGCTGTTGCATTTCCAAAAATAAAATCAGTAGTGCCTTCAATATAACAGTCTTTAAAGTAGTTTTTGAAATTCTTTCCGCTTAAGTAAAGGGTATCCTGATTTCCCAGAATATTACAATTTAATATCCCTACAAGATTGGCATGAACCGACAAAGCAATGGCTTGGCCAACCTCCCCAGAAGTATTTTGAATGGTTAGATTTTGAGCTACAAAACCATCCCCTTCCACTAGCATGGTGTAGGTATAAAAAGTGCTGTTTACGCCTAATTTTATTTTGCTAAAATAATCATCAAACGTGATTATGGTGTTTTCTTTGCTTTCTCCGATTAGGGAAATAGAGGTATTCCATTCGTGAATTTTCACCTTTTCATGGTACGTTCCATTTTTTACAAAAATAGTAATTCTCTTGTATGGGAAAGACTTTGTAGCATTTATTGCTTCTTGAATTGTGGTAAAATTTCCAGAGCCATCTTGAGCCACTGTGTAGTAATCAGCTACTTTTGGGGCTGTATGTACTACTTGCGACCAACACATTAAATTGCTGTTACAAATCAGGGCTAATGCAAAAACTATGGTGTTGAAATACTTCATTTACGTTTCAAAGTAAGCTGTTAATCCCTTTAAATTATCGGTTCAATTCCAATGCAGCCATGATAAAAGGTCCAGTAGCTTTAGGGTCGTTGTCTTTTTTTCTTTCATTCACGTAATATTCGTAAGAACCGTCTCTATAAGGCTTTCCTCCCAATCCTGCTACAGCACATGCTTGTGTAATTGTAATTTCACCGTCAGCCTCAAATTTAATCAATTGGGTGGTTAAACCATCAAAAGCTTTATTGGCAACAGCTTTGTATTTTGAAGGCAAATATCCTTTGTTCACCCCTTTTGCCAAAGCATAGGCAAACATGGAACTTCCAGAAGATTCCAAATAATTTCCTTCTTTTCCTCCTTTATCGGTAACTTGATACCATAAGCCCGATTTTTTATCCTGAACCTTTTCCAAGGCAACTGCTAGTTTTTTCAAATATCCAACCAACTCCTTTTGCTTCGGATGCTCTTTTGGGAAATAATCCAAAACATCTACCAATGCCATAGCATACCACCCGATTGATCGCGACCAAAAGTTAGGGGATGTTCCCGTTTCTTTATTGGCCCAAGCCATTTGTTTGCTTTCGTCCCAACCGTGGTACAACAAACCTGTTTTCTTGTCGGTGGCGTGCAATTGAATTAGTTCAAACTGCTTTGCAACATCATCCAGATTCTTTCCTCCTTCAAATGCGGTTGTAAAGTGAGCATAAAAAGGTTCTCCCATATACAAACCGTCCAACCACATTTGGTTTGGGTAGGCTTTTTTATGCCAAAAACCACCACTTGCGGTTCTAGGTTGCTCTTCGAGTTGTTTTATTAATTGTTGTAAAACATTCCAATAGCGGGGGTCTTTGGTTGTTGTATACAAGTTGAAAAGCATGCTTCCTGCGGTAACCATATCGATATTATAGGTGTCAAATTTGTAGGAAGAAACGGCGCCTTTTTCATCAATTGTCGCATCAGCATATCCTTTGATGTAATCGTAATAGCTTTTATTA
>CALPQA020000241.1 GCA_943325595.2 Auritidibacter sp. Marseille-P8566 | reverse complement strand
GTTCCAATCAATTGATTGTCAACAAATCCTCCCATCGTAGAAAGTACCATAGTTCCGTGGTTACTCATTGAATAGAAATTAGAACTTCTATCTACAAAATTGTAACCGCCCAGAATTTGGTTGTTATCTCGCAATCTTTGAAACGGTTGCGCAATATCAACACCAGGAAATCCTGCATCTAAAACAGCAATTATCTTACCCGCTCCTGTATAATTTTGTTGGTGTAATAAATGACCATTCAACATTTGGATTTGATTGGCTGAGTTTCCATAATTAAAAGAAATTTGTGCTTCTAAAATCTTATTCACAGGATTAAGAGTCGAGAAATTAGAAAACTTTCCACTAACATTTAAAGTGCGATTAGCAAATGAAACATGATCTACAAATGAAAGTAAACTGAGGGCTTGAATATTGACTTGTGAACCGCGAATGTGCAAACAGTTCAACCATTTTGATTTCGCCTTAACCGTTATTCCGGGAGTTCCCGTAATCTGATCAATATAGGCTTGATGGATTGGAATATCTAATAAATCCAATGGAATGTTTTGTATACTTCTTCTATCCAAAGCACGTTGCGAAAGCATTTGCAATGGATTGGAAAAATAATATTGACTGTTGGGCTTGTCTTTAAAATAAACCCAAGCATCTTCTTGTGAAAAGCTTGAGTAAGAAATAAATAAAACAAATATCAATAGTATTTTTTTCATTTTAAATAGTAATTAAATACTAAATTAGGAAATTACCCCTGAACCAACTAATTCGTCTTCTAAATACCAAGCTACAAATTGTCCTTCTGTAATAGCGGATTGTAGTTCTTCAAATTGCACGTACATTCCACTTTCAAATTGATGTAAAATTGCTTTTTGCAAAGGTTGACGGTACCGAATACGTGCCATAACAACCATAGATTCTCCATTGACCAAAGCCAAATCTTCACGAATCCAATGAATTTCGGATTTTTCAATGAACAATGCTTTTTTGAATAAACCAGGATGTTCATTTCCCAAACCAGTATAAATTGTATTGGTTTCAACATCCGTAGCAATTATAAATAAAGGCTCTTTTGTACCACCAACATTCAATCCTTTTCGTTGTCCTGTTGTAAAATAATGCGCACCTTGATGCTTTCCAACCACTTTTCCCATTTCTGGAGTGTACGGAATATTTCGAGCTTCAGTAGCTAATTCTTGTTCAATGGAATCAAATTGTAACTCTTCATTATTATAAACTAAATCGGATTTGTCAATTTGAACGATTAACCCTTCCTTTTGTTGCAATTTTTGCTGTAAAAATTCCGGTAATCGGACTTTCCCAATGAAACACAAGCCCTGAGAATCTTTCTTTTCGGCGGTAACCAATTCCATTTGAGTTGCAATTTCACGAACTTCAGGCTTGGTTAATTCACCTATTGGGAACAATGATTTTGATAATTGTTCCTGAGATAATTGGCATAAAAAATACGATTGGTCTTTATTATTATCAGCTCCAGCAAGCAACTGAAATACTTTTTTTCCACCTGCTTCTGTTTCTCCTTTTCTGCAATAATGTCCTGTTGCAACAAAATCAGCACCAAGACTTAGGGCGATTTTCATAAAAACATCAAATTTTATTTCACGATTGCACAACACATCAGGATTTGGAGTTCTTCCTTTTTCATATTCGTTGAACATGTAATCAACGATTTTTTCTTTGTATTGTTCGCTTAGATCTACAGTTTGAAATGGAATTCCTAATTTTTCGGCAACTAAAAGTGCGTCATTACTATCTTCTAGCCATGGACATTCATTAGAAATTGTTACTGAATCATCATGCCAATTCTTCATAAAAAGACCAATCACCTCATAACCTTGCTGTTGCAACAAATAGGCCGCAACACTTGAATCAACACCTCCGGAAAGTCCTACTACAACACGTTTCATTTGTATTTGTTTGAAAAATTTTTAACGTAAAAAAGTACGTAAAGATACCAATAATTATTAGTTTTTTTAAAGATTAACAGCTTCAGAAGATATGAATTATTCCTCTTTTCTTTGTGTTACTCTCTTTTGGAATTTTTTTCGAGGTGTATCAAAATTGTCTTTACTTACTAATTTTCCATTTTCATAGAAAAACCAAATTCCAACTTTTTTTCCTTGTTTGAACATTCCTTTTGCAACTACCAATCCGTCAGGCCCTTTAAATGTTGATGTACCGTTGAGTTCACCATTTAAATAAACTGATTCCTCAAGAATGACTCCGTTTTCTGCGATTTTTTTATAAGCACCTTCTCGAATTCCTTTTTTGTAATTGGTCAATTCAGCCACTTTTCCTGAAGGAAAGTAAATTGTTTTTATACCTTCTAATTTACCGTTATAATAATTTTCTAACGTCATGACAGTTGCAGAAGCTTTATGGTAATAAGTCCAAGCGCCTTCATGAAATTTGTTAATCACCTTACCTTCGCTCACTTTATTTTTATTTTGGTCGTAAAAAATAGTGTATGCTGAATTGTCTTTACTATTAAATTCACGTGTAGCAATAACTGTACCCGCTTTGGTATCGTCAAAATAAGTAAAGAAACCAATTTCTTTACCATGCTCAAATGTACCTTCGTATCGAGGTCGTTTCGATTCCTCATAAATACCTTTCCAAACACCATTTTTATTACCATTCCCATCTAATTTATTAAATTCAGATTGGGAAAAAAGGGATGAACTATAGCAGATCAACAATAGGATATTAAAAATACAAAACTTAGTAATTTTCATTATGATTTTAATTTTGGAGAAACAATTTTAAAATAAACTAATAGGTGCAAATTTACATATTAAATTAGAACTATACCTCTAATATTAATTAGATTTCAAGAAACATATTGTAATGTAAATCAATATATTAAAACATTTACTAGAAACTTTTTAATTCTTTTAAATTAAAATCTATTCCAAAGTAAAGCCAATAAAATTACAACGAAATGGTACTAAATAAATTATGAACCAAAATAGCCGCTGAATTACAACATTTATGTATAATTTAAATAATGTTTGAATTTTTCAATATTAATAATGGACATATATCAATGAAATACGGATTATTCTTATAGTAATGAATAAGTAACGGAATTAGCGTATTAAACATTAAATAAAATAATAATAAACTTTGGTAGTGTCTTATTTTTCGTAAACGTTTTGTCAAAATTAATAATTAATTTAGAGTAAACAATTAAAAATCAACACTATGAAAAATTTATTTAAAATTAGTTTTCTTGCTCTCATTACCTTTTTAGCAATCATTGGAACATCTTGTGAAAATGACGACAATGACGATAATGCAATTGACAATTCAATTTCCGGGATTGCCTCAAAAACACCGAATTTAAGTATTTTAGTTCAAGCGCTAAACAAAGTAGATTTGGCAAACACCTTAAAATCAAGTGGGACTTACACGGTTTTTGCGCCAACAAATGCAGCATTTACTGCATTTCTCGCTACAACTCCTTACGCTACCATAAATGATGTTCCAAATGCCGTTTTAAAAGAAATTTTACTAAATCATGTTATCGGTAGCGTAAAAAAATCAACTGATTTATCCACAGGATACATTAAAACATTAGGAAAAGGTGCTTCATCTACAACAAATACTTTGAGTATGTTTGTAAATATTGGAACAAATGGGGTTACACTCAATGGCGTTTCAATGGTTACCACTGCAGATATATTGGCTTCCAATGGCGTAATTCATATTGTGGATGAAGTGATTGATTTGCCTAGCATCGTGACGCATGCGAGTGCTAATCCAAATTTCACTGGTCTAGTTGGCGCATTAACTAGTGCAGGTCAACCGAATTTTATCTCAATCTTATCTGGAGTAGGTCCGTTTACAGTATTTGCACCTACGAACGATGCATTTACGGCATTAAATATAGAATTAGCACCAGGCGGAATTGCTGGAGTTTCTTCAAGTAACCTAACTAAAGTACTTCAATATCATGTGGTAAGTGGCGGGATTTTAGCAAGTAGTTTAACAGAAGGACAAGTTGTTCAGACGCTTCAAACCCCTCAAACATTTACAATTCAACTTGCAAATGGAGCAAAAATTAAAGATGCCAATAATAGAGTGTCAACAATAATTGCAACAGACGTTCAATGTGCTAATGGGGTTATTCATGTTCTAGACAAAGTCTTATTACCCATTTTATAAAATAATATTTTAAAAAAAAGCTCCCTTATACTATTAAGGGAGCTTTTTGCATTTTATATAAAACCAATTATTTTTTCTTTTGCTGTGCCTTTTGAGCTTCAGCTTGTTCCATAATCTCTTGCATTTTTCGTTGGAACTT
>CALPQA020000240.1 GCA_943325595.2 Auritidibacter sp. Marseille-P8566 | reverse complement strand
TTGGTTTTCAAGAATCAAATAGAAGAAACTTTCCGCTTCCATTTCATCATAAATCGATAAAAGTTCAGCAATAAATTTGGCTTTATATTCCTTGATTTTTATAGTATTTGTATCCATACTACTTACAGTTTTTTAAGCATCCAAACTGGACAAGAGGAATGACCCGTATTTCCCAAAGGTTTATCCAAATAATAGAATCCTACTTTTTTGTATAATTTTTGTGCATCTTCCATATAAGTCATTGTTTCGATGTAACAACTTTCGAAGCCAAATTCAGATGCTTTGTCGATACATTTATCAATTAATTCTTTTCCCAAACCTAAACCACGACCTTCTGGCAACAAGTACATTTTTTGTAGTTCACAGATATTCTCTTCCGAGTTTTCTAATTGCATAATACCCGCACCACCAATTATTTTTTCGTTTTTTTCAATTACAAAATAAACCGCCTTTGGAATTGCATACACTTCAAACAAAGAATCTAAGTAAGGATCAGCATAAGCAGTACCTACTTTTGGCGCTCCCATTTCCATCAAAACATCTCTTACAATTGAGGCAATTGCTGGGTTGTCTTTCTTTTGTATTTCTCTAATTATGAAGCTTTCCATTTTACTTTTAAAATCGTATTTTTGTGGCGTGAAGGTACAAGAAAAATATATAAAACGGTGCATTGAGTTAGCCAAAAATGGTTTAGGGACAACCTATCCAAATCCTCTTGTGGGTTCCGTTATTGTGTATGAAAACAAAATTATTGGCGAAGGCTGGCACAAAAAATCAGGCGAACCTCACGCTGAAGTAAATGCGATAAATTCTGTAAAAGACAAATCATTACTTTCAAAATCAACAATTTACGTGAGTTTGGAACCTTGTAGTCATTTTGGAAAAACGCCTCCTTGTGCCGATTTAATTGTTACTTATGGAATTCCAAATGTGGTAATTGGAACTACAGATCCAAATGTAAAAGTTGCAGGAAACGGCATAAAAAAATTACTTGAAGCGGGCAAAAATGTAATCGTTGGGGTGCTTGAAGACGAGTGCAATGAACTGAATAAGCGTTTTTTTACTTTTCATCAAAAAAAGCGTCCTTTTATAGTATTGAAATGGGCAGAAAGTAGCGACGGATTTATTAGTCCAAAAGTTAAATCAGAACAAAAACCTTTTTGGATTACGAATGAATTTTCTCGGCAATTGGTTCATAAATGGCGAAGCGAAGAACAAGCAATTCTTGTTGGAACGCAAACAGTAATTGACGACAATCCAAGTTTAACAGTTCGAGATTGGGCTGGGGAAAATCCAATTCGAATTGTTATTGACAGAAATAATAAAATATCAAAAGAAAGTCATATCTTTGATAATCAAGCGAAAACAATTATTCTGACGGCTACTGAATTACCTTCAGAAAAGGAAAATATAGTGTTTGAACAGATTGATTTTAATACCAATAGTACAGAACAAATTGTTGCGCTATTGTATGAAAATCAAATTCAATCCGTACTTATTGAAGGCGGAAGGCGTACTTTACAAGCTTTCATTGACGCAAATCTTTGGGACGAAGCAAGGGTTTTTCAAGGAGATTGTTATATAGAAAAGGGCACGAAAGCGCCTTTTTTAAATGCAACAAAAAGTTCAAAACAGACCATAAAAAAAGACACACTTTTAATCTTTCGGAACCATGATTGATACTATAATTTTTGATTTTGGAGATATATTCATCAACCTTGATAAAGAAGCAACACCTGCTGCTCTAAAAAAATTAGGGTTGAAAGAATGGAATTCGAATTTGGATGCGATGAATTTAGAATTCGAAAAAGGAAAAATTTCAGAAATTGAATTCATTCTTGGATTTCAAAACTACATCCCTAACGCATCGATTCTTGAAATTAGAGAAGCGTGGAATGCCATTTTATTAGATTTTCCATTGTACCGATTAGAATTTTTACAAATGCTTTCGCAAAAATACCGCCTTTTTTTATTAAGCAATACCGACTCGATTCACATAGAACGGTTCCAGCATAAAGCAGGCATTACCTTTTACAGAGATTTTTACAAATGCTTTGAAAAAGTTTATTTTTCGTATGAATTAGGAATGCGAAAACCCGATGCAGCCATTTTTGAATTCGTCATAAAGGAACATAATTTATCCCCTAAAAACACTTTGTTTGTTGATGACAACTTTGAAAACATCGAAAGTGCTCAAAAATTAGGCCTACAAACATGGCATTTACAAAAAGGAGAAGAAGATGTTGTTGATTTATTTGAAGAAAAAATAATTTAGAAGCAAATCATAATTGGAAATTAAAGATACCTACAAAACGATTGCTTCTTCTACATCCGAAGTATTATTTAAAGAAAAAAACAGCAAGTTTTATGGTTACGCATTTCCAATTTCTACACAAGAAGAAATAAAAACACATTTAGAACATCTAAAAAAACAACATTTTAGCGCTGTTCATTATTGCTATGCTTATCAAATTGGAACTGAAAAAATAGTATTCCGCGCCAATGACGATGGAGAACCTAGTAATAGTGCGGGAATGCCTATTTATGGACAAATACAATCTTTTGAACTTACAAATATTTTAATTGTTGTAGTGCGCTATTTCGGAGGCATAAAACTAGGCGTTGGTGGATTAATTACAGCATACAAAACAACCGCACAAATAGCTTTAGAAACGGCTGAAATTGTTGAAAAAACCATTGACATTCATTTCCTAATTACCTTTGATTATAAAAATATGAATAAAGTAATGCGAATCATCAAAGAGAAAAAACTACACATCGTGAATCAAAAAATGGAATTGAACTGTGAGATTGAAATTTCTATTAGAAAAAAAAATGCCGGCGAAATATCCGACATTTTTAAGAATTTATTTGAAGTAATAATTACTATATCATGATTGCATTTAGATTCGATAATTTACACTAAAATTTCTTTAATATACTGTGGTGGCTGAATTGGTTTTCCTGTTAATAAGTCTACAAAAACTAAGATAAAATGAGCAGTTGTTAACAACTCTTCTTTTTCATTATGAATTTCGCATTCAAATTCGACTTTTACTGATGTTTGACTTTTAAAACAAGTTGTAACTGTTAATAACTCATCATACCGTGCTGGTTTTTTATAATTGATATTCATAGAAACTATTGGAAGAGCAACACCACTTTCTTCCATAATTTTATATGAAACCCCTTGATTTCTAAGCCATTCTACTCTTCCTATTTCGAAATAAGGAATGTAATTTCCATGGTAAACGACTCCCATTTGGTCTGTTTCTGAATAACGAACGCGTACTTGAATTTGATGTTTTTTCATTCTATTTTATTTAATATTATTTAAAAAATTATTACCAACTGCATACAACAAAAATTTTAAAAAAATTATTCAACATTAATTTTTTTTTAACGATTTATTATCACATATTTGTAATCCCAAAATAAAAACAATCCCTTGTCTGTTTTTTTTGGTTAAACACAATTTAAAAAAAAATTAATTTTTTCTAATATCATGAGTAAAACTGCGCAATCAGTCTGGGAAAATTGTCTTTTATTTATAAAAGATAACATTCAAGACCAAGCATTTAAAACTTGGTTCGAACCTATAAAATCGGTTGAATTGACTGACAACGCACTTTATATTCAAGTTCCAAGTAAATTTTTTTACGAATGGCTTGAAGAACATTATGTGAAATTATTAAAAGTTGCACTAACCAAGGAACTTGGGAAAAATGCAAAGTTACTCTATAAAATTAAAATGGAGAACACTTATGGCAACAAACAACCTTTTATGGAACAATTGCCAAGTGCTCACAGAAGCCCAATGAAAACACAAGAGGTTGATGCACCATTTAAAAATTTAAATCCAGAATTAAAAAATCCATTTATAATCCCAGGGATACGAAATTTAAAAATCGAATCTCAATTAAATGCTAATTACAGTTTCGATAATTTTTTAGAAGGAGATTCCAATAGACTTGCTCGTTCTGCAGGGATGGCCGTAGCCAATAAACCTGGAGGAACTTCCTTCAACCCATTATTGATTTTTGGAGGGGTTGGGTTAGGGAAAACACATTTGGCGCACGCTATAGGTGTTGAAATTAAAGATAAATATCCCGAAAAAACAGTTTTGTATATTTCTGCTGAAATTTTCACCCAACAATATATTGATTCCGTTAAGAAAAATAACAGAAATGATTTCATCCATTTTTACCAACTAATTGACGTATTAATTATTGACGATGTTCAATTTTTATCTGGTAAAACCGGAACTCAAGATGTGTTTTTTCACATTTTCAACTACTTGCATCAAAATGGAAAACAAGT
>CALPQA020000239.1 GCA_943325595.2 Auritidibacter sp. Marseille-P8566 | reverse complement strand
GGGTAAAGCTCACGTGTTAAAAGCGCCAAGTCTTCGCCAGAATATATTTTTTTGTCAAGATATGGGGGTAAACTACGGTCTAAAAGAACCACGTCAAAATGCAACGGGGCTTCCGTATTCGCAATAATTTTGTATGCTTCTTCAGAGTTATAACAAACGGTTGTTTCAATTTCAAGTTGGTCTATATTGTATTGCAAAACAGATTTGTACCCTTCAATTTGAAGAGGATGGTCGTCAACGATTAAAATTTTTATAGACATGTATTATATTCAGTATTGCTACTTTGTGAAAGTAATTAACTAAATCGGAATTGCCAAACTTATTTTTGTTCCTTTTTTTGGTGTCGAAACAATATGAAAAGTGCCGTTACATTCTTCAGTTCTTTTTTGCATATTTTGCAACCCAATTCCATTTTTACTATTCTTTGTATTAAAACCTACACCATCATCTGCAATACTAATTATTAAAGTAGCGTCTTGTTTGGCCATACTAATAGCAACTTTATTTGCAGCCGCATATTTATCAATATTTTGCAGTGCTTCTTGAATAATTCTATAAATATTGATTTTGATAGCAGTACTAACAGTACTCCAATCTATGTTTTCGCCAGTTTTTAAATCAAAATGTATGTTGGAATGATTTTTTATGGAAGTGAAAATATTTTCTACGATACCAATAAAATCAACATCCGAGGAAAATAAATTACTATTTAAGTCGTGTGCAATTTTTCTAATTTCCTTTTCAATGCTTTGGATTTCTTTAATGTATTCCAAACATTTTTTTATGGTTTCCTCATCTGTTTTTTTGTTTAAAACATATAAGTTTAGCCTAATACTCGATAATTTACCCATCACACCATCATGCAACTCTTGCGATATTCTTAGTTTTTCGATGTTTTTTCCTTCTTCTATTTTCTGTTGTTGGTCAAGCATCAATTGATAAATAACCTCGTTTGCTTTTTGCTGTTCTTGTTTTAATAGTAATTCGCGTGTTTTGTTTTTTTGTGCATTCATTCTTATCCAAAGAAAAATCACTAACAATAAAAGTAAAGAGAACGATACAATAAATAGCATGCGTCGTGAAAGTTTCTTGTTTTCTGCTTGAACTACTTTATTATTTGAAGTTACTTCGTCTGTTTCAAATTCAATTCTTGCAAATTTATCTCTAGTGGCACGTTCTACGCTTTGAAGACTATCGTTTAACTGAATGAATCGATTAGAGTAATAAGTGTTTTTTTTAGGATTGGCAAGTGCCAAAAACCGTAAAATGTTTAATTCATCTTCAAAAATTTGATTTTTGTGTGCCAGTTTTTGCGCAACATAAAAATAGCTATTGGCGGTTAACGTGTCGTTTTTGGCTAAATAATATTCACCCAAATGGGTGTTTGCCTCTACTTGTTTCGGTGCATATTTTGTGCTTTCTGAAATTTGTAAAACCTCTTTGAAAAGTGGCAAGGCTTTTGGATTATTTAATTTGAATTTGGAATAGGCAATTGTTTTGATTAAAGAGGAATAGGTTCTTAAATCCGATTTTTTTAATTTGCCAAAATTTACATTATCCTCTAAATAAGCAATAGTTTTTTGATGCAAATTTTGTTTTTGGTATATTCGAGCAATGTAATTATGTGTTTGATTTTTTAAATCGGAATTTTGTTGTTGTTTTTTTAAATCTTCTAGTTTAATAAGGGCTTTGTTGTAATAGTTTAAAGCTTTTTCATAATTATTCATTCCAGACAAAGAATTCGCAATAGTTAAATAGCAACTATATTTTAATATGTTTTTGCCTTTTGCTTTTTTTAGAGCACGAATTGCTGTTGCTTCAGCTCCTGAATAATCTTTTTGACCCCAAAGCAAATCTGCTTTATGTTGAAGAATTTCGGGTAAAATAGGATTTTTTTTAAATCGCAAAGATAATTTTTCAGCTTTTGAAAAATAATAATATGCGCTATCAATGCAAAATTTATCGTAAAAATATAGCCCTAAATTAGATTTAGCATAAATCAACCCAATTGTATCATTTCTAAATTCAGATTCATTATTTATAATTCTATTTATTTCATAAAATTTATTTTCGTAAGCATATTTATCCCCTAGTTTTAATAATTTATTTCTATTAACAGTATCAGATTTGCCAACTAATTCTAAACGATTATTTAAGATTTTTTTAGGACGTTGTGTTTCGTTCTTTTTATTACAACAAAGAACAATTAAGCAGAATAGAAATATATAATTAAATTTTTTCAAAGAAAATATGTTTTTGGTTTAAAAGTAAAAAAATGTGACAACAAAAATCTCTTATATTGTTGCCACACTTTTTATTTATTAAAGTTAAGGCTTAATGGTTATTGGCGGTTCAATATCCCCATCTTTCGCCAATGATACTTGGTTTTTAATTGGTTTGGTTGTTAGTACTTCCTCTGCAGTACAAGAAGCTAATGTAGTCAATACGAGACTAACAAAAGCAACAAAAAGGATTTTTTTAATTCTGATGCTTTGCAGCGTTGGTAAACTGTTTTGATTTTGAGTTTTCATAATTTTAAGTACTAAAATGAGACAATAGTTTTCTGTGTAACCACATTGAAAAACAATGCATTACGATTTTTGTTAAAAATTTTTGGAATTCCTTGTACTTGTAATATTACTTTGTAAAACTACCTCGATTGGTTTTTTAGGCAGTACGGATTTAACGCAAAAAATGTTAAAGTTTTCGTTACTTTTGTAGTATAAATTGAAATGAAATGTAACGCCAGTGCAAAATATTGTCGCATTGAAATGTAACTCTGACGTTCCAGCTTCCAATAAAAAATAAAGAGTATAAACAGATGAAAAGAACACTGGTAATCGGAGACATCCACGGTGGATTGCGAGCCCTGCATCAAATTCTTGAAAAAGCGAGTGTCACCACAAAAGATACTTTAATTTTTCTTGGAGATTATGTAGATGGCTGGAGCGAAGCCCCACAAGTATTGGATTATTTAATCGCCTTAGGGCAAAAGCAACAGTGTGTTTTTATTCGGGGAAACCATGATGAATTGGCGATGCATTGGTTGCAAAACCACCATGATAATCCTTTGTGGTTTGAACATGGAGGCGGTGCTACGGTTTTGGCCTACGCCAATGTGAAAGAAGTTACCAAACAAAAACATATTGATTTTTTACTTAATTTAGTCAATTATCATTTGGACGCACACAATAGATTGTTTGTTCATGCGGGTTTTACAAGTATGAACGGAGTTACCCACGAGCATTTTCAAAAAATGTTTTATTGGGAACGAACGCTTTGGGAAACGGCATTGGCATTGGATAAGTCCATGAAAAAAGACGATATATTCTACCCAAAACGGCTTACGCTTTATGACGAAATTTATATTGGTCACACGCCCGTTACTAAAATTGGAGAAACGACTCCTATTCAAATGGCAAATGTTTGGAATGTGGATACGGGAGCTGCTTTTAAAGGACCTCTAACAATTTTGGATGTGGATACAAAAGAATATTGGCAAAGCGATCTCTTACCAGATTTATATCCAAATGAAAAAGGAAGAAATTAAAACCAAAGTAGCTATATTTGTTTAAAATGTAATTAAAACCAAACAAAATGAAAAAAATTATTGTTTTAGTATTCGTACTGTCCGCATCGTTCCTTAATGCACAAGCCTATAAAGGAAAAGGAGATATTAAAGGACAAGTTGGCTTCAATATACAAGATGGCGCCAATGGAATTTATGTTTCGGCAGATTTTGGATTAGGAGAAAATATGTCGTATGGTTTTTCTTCAAATTACATACTTTCTTATAATAAAATTGCTGATTTAAAGCCTAAATTTGAGGATAGAATAGATGTAAAAGCCAGATTTAACGCCAATCTAGGGAACGTTTTTAAACTGAATCCAAAAATGGATATCTATCCTGGTTTGGATTTAGGATTGCGAAATTTTGGTGGACATCTTGGTTTTCGTTATTTCTTTACCAACGGTTTTGGGGTATTTAGCGAAGCAGGAATTCCGATTGCAAGATACAAAACAGACGTAAGTGGTTTTGAATATTATAACAACCAATTTGTATTTAATATCGGGATGAGTTTTAACTTATAGAAGCCTTTAATAAATAAAAAAAGTCCGATTTGAATTTCAAATCGGACTTTTTTGTTAGGCTATTTTCTTACAAATCAAATTTTATTCCTTGCGCCAACGGCAAACTTGTAGTATAATTGATTGTATTGGTTTGTCGTCTCATGTACACTTTCCAAGCATCAGAACCAGATTCGCGTCCACCACCAGTTTCTTTTTCGCCACCAAAAGCACCACCGATTTCAGCTCCTGAAG
>CALPQA020000238.1 GCA_943325595.2 Auritidibacter sp. Marseille-P8566 | reverse complement strand
ATATTCAAACCCGCTGTTGAAGAAAAAGTGCCTCCTGGAGAAAATCCATTCGCGGTAACAGGAATTGGATTGGCAGTATTAATACAAACCGGCGAACTGTAGGTAAATCCTGTTATGGAAGGCGGTGCAACCAACAATTTAAAGTCTGTGATGGCAAAACAACTTGTGTTTACATTACTCAACCGAAGATAGATCTGTTGCGGATTGGTTGTATTTTGAAATGCAGTTGTATTCGCAATAGCATTTGTATTGGTAACGGCATCATTATAATTTGAAAAAAAAGCAACGACCACATTGGTTTGATTGCCAATGGCCAAACCAATATTAGGCGTTAAATCAAAATTAGCTCTCCCTGGCAAACTCGGTAAACTACATTTACGAATGTCGGTAGTTGTTACGGGTACTGGAGGTTGATAAAAAGTTGCGGTTCCTGTCCAAGTTACAGAAAAAGCACTTACACCCACAGGCCTGTCAATGGCGATATAATAGGTTTCATTATCCAATACATCCATCCATTTTACAAAACTATTTCCATCTGCGCCGGGGCCTTCGCTAACATCTGTTTCGGTGTTGTTCATTCCCGTTAGGTTGTCGGGTTGGTTGATATTTGCTGGATTTGTAGTTGAACATCGAATTGCTGTCCCAAGGTTATTGCAACTTACATCAGGACCAAAAATCCAAAAATCAAGGTCTTCTACAATACTGCTACTTTGCGGCGTTAGTACAAATCCTAAAGTTCCTCCTGTATTTATTTTAATTTTTAACCAAAGGCTGTTGTTTTCGCCACTGCTGCAAGCATTACTTGACGAAATCTCTTGAATTCCCGCTCCGTCTGATGTTAACCCCGAGAGATTGGCATTACCACAAATAAAAATAGCATCAACACAATCATTTTGTGAGATCATTCGCAGCGACGTAAAAAGAAATACAAAAACAAAGACAAGCTCAATTGTTTTTATTTTCCGTTTGGGGCAAATCATAGGTAGCAATGTTTTCAGTTGAATGCAATAAATCTAGCGCTACTTGTTGTTGAAAAGTAGGAGTGTGAATTCCACTGCATTTTTACACCGAAATGTAGTGAATATAAATTATTTATTAGCTAAAAAGAAACGATTTTTTAACCCCAATTTATAAATTAGAGAATAAAGTAAGGTGCTTTTTCACAGTGGTAGCTGCCGAGTATACTTGATAATCCTATAATTTACTTCTCAGTAGCGTCAAAAATTTCAATAACAAATATCGATTTAAAGCGTTCTGCAACATTAAAAGCAGCTGCTTTATCCTCGGTTTTATAAATGGTAATGTGCTTGTTTGTATTATAAAATAAATTCACCTGAATAATGTCACTTTGCAAAGTAGTTTCTAGGGTTACGAATCGCAAAGTTTGATTTTCTTTGGTTTTGAAAACCGAAACATATTCAAAATCGGGGCAAGGTTTCCATTTGCCAAAGCGAATACCAAAAATTGATTTTATACTTCTATAGGTTTTATCTTGTAAATTGACTTCAGATCCTTCGCTAAGTAATAGGTTGGCGCCCAAAGCAATAAACAGCAATCCAAAGAAACTAAGAAATACAAATGCATAGAGGCCAAATAGAAATGCCGCATAACCAAATACTTTTTTTACAGGAGAAACTTCTTTGAGATAAGTAATTGTATTCATAAACATTTGTTGGTTTTGTTAGTTGCATAGGTTTGCTTGTGCTAAAGTAAGATTAAATGTTTTTTGCAAAGCCAATTATTTTTTTTTTTTGGGAGCAGAAGTTCCCGTTCCTACAAACGATTCCTCCCGCTATCCGCTGTATCTCTTGTGGCGAACCCCGCCACAACAGGATGCCGCTGCTACCGGGGCTATGAAATTGCGTTTAGATTTGTCAATCTGAATGGAACCATTGATTTGTCCGTCTGAATTCAACCTTGATTTGTCAATCTGAATTTATTTCAGATTCTATTATAATGTTCCTTTAGATGCTGAAACAAGTTCAGCAAGACAAGAACACGTCATGATTTGTCAATCTGAGTTTAACCCCGATTTGTCAATCTGAATTTCACCTATGATTTGTCAATCTGAATTTATTTCAGATTCTTTTAGATGCTGAAACAAGTTCAGCAAGACAAGAACACGTCTTGATTTTTCAATCTGAACTTAATCCCGATTTTTCAATCTGAATTCAACCCTGATTTGTCAATATGAATTCATTTCAGATTCTATTATAATGTTCCTTTAGATGCTGAAACAAGTTCAGCAAGACAAGAACACGTCTTGATTTGTCAATCTGAATTCAACCCCGATTTGTCAATCTGAATTCTACCTATGATTTGTCAATCTGAATTTATTTCAGATTCTATTATAATGTTCCTTTAGATGCTGAAACAAGTTCAGCAAGACAAGAACACGTCTTGAATTGTCAATCTGAATGTAACCCTGATTTGTCAATCTGAATTTAACCTTGATTTGTCAATCTGAATTTATTTCAGATTCTATTTTAGACTCAACATGAGTTTGCCACGCTCCACTTTGTTCCGCTCGCAAAGACAGTCAAGAATAGAAAGTCATTGCGAGGCACGAAGCAATCTCGTCTAGTTAATACTATTAGTTACTTCTCTTTATGGGCACGGATTGCAAATCCGCACTAGAGGGGGATGTTCAGATTACAGTCAATTTTTCATTCTTTTTTTATTACAAAATCTTTTTTTGTTTTAGGAATAAAACTATCTATTACATCATCTTTTGCTTTGAGTAAATAATGATATACATTTTGATTTCCAATTGTAATTGCATAAGCATTCACAAATTCCCAACCTATACTCTCCATATAATTCAACGCATCAATAACAGAATTAAAGTTGATTATTTTTCCGTTTTTATCTCTAATTCTGGTGTCTTCAAAAACAGTACTATCTTGACCATAATCAATACTTATATCAACTTCTTTCGATAAAAACTTTCCCATAGCCAACAAGAGACAAAATTTAGTTGGATAATTTAAGCTATCTCTTGGCTCATATTTAGCAATTGCCTTCTTTTTATTAATTATTGCTTGTCGTTCTTCTTTGCTTTTAATTTGTCCAAAAGATGAAACACTAACAATCAATAATAATAGTATAATTTTTTTCATGCCAATTTGATTTTAAATGTTGATTTACACTTAAGCTAATTGCCCAAATCCTTTGTAGTAGCTGTTAGCCGTAGTTTTTATTCCATTAGTCTAAACCAATCTTTTACCGTCAGTTCTAATCGTACTATCTCGTCTTCTGCAAATGGACTACAATGAGCAATCGGTCCTCTAAGCTGATTTAGATTAGTCATTATTCGTTGAAATGATTTCTGCCCACGTTTAAATAACTCCTCAAATGCTTCCCAATTTGATGATACAATTTGGCTTAATTCTCCAAATGTTGTGTAGTCAATTCTCTCTTCAGACCTTATTGTGAATCCTGAATCTTCATCTCTTTTGATATTTGACTTCACATTGGCTTTTATTGGATCGCTTACTTTTTCGTCCCACCAATTTTCACCATATTTTTCATTCATTAGTTCTAGTATTAACGCTCGAATTGATTTTTCGAGACAATAAAATACTTCATAATGCTCAGCCATGAGCCTCGCTTCTTTTCTAAAATTAGAGTCAAACTGTAAATAATATTCTTTTTTTTGAATTTCTTCTTTTGGTTCTCTTTGAAGCTCTAAATCATACTTCTCTTCAATATTATCTAAATGATATTCTGTGAGAGAATTGGCAATTGAAAATAGTTTTATTTTATCCAGATTACTCATTTAGTAAGTTTTCTTTAAGAGATTTAAAAATAGCATCATAAATTGCAGGGTCATCTGTTTTTGGAAGTACTAGGTTAATTGTATAATTAAGACCTAGCTTTAAATTAGCATGGTGTGTTTTTCCCGCTGATTCATTTACAGAAGTTGGAATATATTGAGTTGTTTCTAAAACTTTTAGCGGCTCTTTTGCTAATGATTTTGCCTCGAAGTCTGCATAAACTTTAGCATTTTTGTAAGTTGTTATTATTGCACTCACAGTACTATTATCATGAGCTTTCCCTGTAATTTCACAAACGAGTTGTTTTAAATCTTTGTCAGAAAGGTCATGTGCATATTCATTTCTTGTATATAACTCTTCGTAACCAATCTTGAGTGCCGCTGCCATTGCAACACCTCTATAATCAGGGTTTCTAAAATTTTTATAAATTGAAGTAGGAGTTCCATCTGGAGTTAAGAAGTCACATTTTTTTGCCCAAGAAACGAAAGTTCTTTGATTTCCACCTTTAAATCCAAGTTTTGTTCCGAGAAAGTCATAATTAAATGATTCTGGAACACTAGCTTCAACTATTTT
>CALPQA020000237.1 GCA_943325595.2 Auritidibacter sp. Marseille-P8566 | reverse complement strand
TACCAATACAAGATCTTTATTTTCATTGTGAAATTCATCTATCAGCTGAATCGCTTCATCTCCAGAACTTGCTGCCTCTAACAAAACAACATCAGGTAAAATTCGGCTGATCTGAATGCGAAGTGCTTCCAAAATGATGAATTCATCATCAACAATTAATATTGCTTTGTTATTAGACATTTATAGAGATATTGGTTATTAATTCCAGTAAATCACTTTCTTTCCATGGTTTTTGCAACACTTTTAATACAATGTGTTTGCTTATTAAGTCAAGCGATTTTTCTTCACTGATTTGTCCAGTTAATAAAATTATGTTTACACCTGGAAGTTTAGTTTTTAATGTTTCAGCAAATGCATCTCCTTTCATTCCAGGCATTTGGTAATCAGAAATGACTAATAACAAATCTATTTCTTCACCTATCAAATCATCAATTACTTCCAATGCTTCTTCAGCACTTTCGGCATATTCAAAAAGGTATATGTTACTTAAACTTTTTTCAATTTGAATACGAAGCGAATCAAGAATGATACGTTCGTCATCAACACATAGTACAGCTAATTTTTTCATTTTTGAATTTTTGGAATTGAAATAATAAAACTTGTTCTCTCTGCCGAACTATTACATTCAATTTGTGCTTTATGTTTTAAGATAATATTCTTTACAATGTTTAATCCCAATCCGGTACCTTCGCCTCGTTTCTTGGTGGTGTAAAAAGCGTCAAATATTTTTAGCCTTACTTCTTCCGGTATTTGAGGTCCGTCGTTCGAAATACTGATGATGTGATTGTTTTCATCTTCTGTATAATCAATCCAAATCGTACATTTATTATTTGTTGCTTGTAATGCATTGTTAATAATATTTGTCCATACTTGTGATAATTCTTCTTCATTACCATCGATTTCCACTCCTTTGCTGATTGAATTAACAACGGTTGAGCCGTATTTTATTTTATTCCACAACAAAATAATTACTGAATCTAAGTTTTCGTATAAGTTGAATGTAGTAATTATATTTTCTATATTTCCGTGAGAAAAGGTGTTTAATGCCTTAACCACTTTACTTGCTTTATCTGTTGCCAGTGCAATTGTTTGCGTTGATTTTTGTAATTTATTTAAATCGCAGGCAAAGTCAATAATATCTATATTTTTTTTGTGTGCAATAAAAGTTGATAATTCATCTTTAAATTCAATGAAACCTAATTCAACCAATTTACGCGCTACCAAATAATTATTTTCTTGGTCAGGAAATTTTACTTTTAATTGTTCCTCAATTACTTTAGCATACTGACGTTCTTCGCGTGTTGTATTGCTTCTGATTTCGTTTTTATTAATGGCAAAAAGGTTTGCACTTTTCTCAACAATTTCAGGGCTAATATTTTTAAGTTTATCAGTTAAAGTATTTAATAAACCTTGTTGTAAATTTTCGTTGGATGCTTTGATTGCACCCAATGGAGTATTGATTTCATGAGCAATACCAGCGATGAGTATACCAAGCGTTGCCATTTTTTCTTGCTGAACTATATCCGATTGCATGGCAAGCAATTCTTCCATGGCTTCTTTCAGCGATTGATTTTTTTCTTTTAACTCTTCTTGTAATCTATTAAATTGCTCGGTTTCGAACGCCAACATAATTATATCGGCAACCGAACGGGCAAAGGAAATTTCATTATCAGAAAATTTTTTCTGTTTACCTATATATTCACTGCAAATCACACCAATAGAATTTTCCGCTTGCAACAATGGGATATCCAGCATAGATTTGATGTTTAATGGTTTCAGGTAAACATCCCTAAACTCATGGGTGGCAGGATGTGTTTCTGCATCAGTAGCATCAATTACTTCTTTACTTTCCAAGGCTTCAAAGTAGCGCGGAACATCTTTGGCAAAAATACTTGTTCCTTTTACAACCTGGTCTTCTGCTTTTATGTATATCCAATCGGCTGTAATGCAGTTTTTATCTTTA
The DNA here is from genome assembly GCA_943325595.2 of Auritidibacter sp. Marseille-P8566. Next base: position 2,394 of record CALPQA020000237.1, on the reverse strand, counting down.
TTATACAACCAAACCGAAGTTCTATCGCATTGGAGGGCTGTTGCTGTTTTTCTGTAAATGATTTTTATTTTTTCATCGATAGGAAGATGTGCCGGAATTGAACGCATTTCTAATAATACATTTTGATGTAAAATAAATGCCTTATTTTTTTCTAACTCTTGCTTTTCCTTCAAACGAATTTCGGTTATATCGTGCAAGTACAAGCGAAATGCTTTCTTATCATTAATATAAAAAATATTACGTTCATAAATTCTACCGCTAAGTTCAAATTCAATTTTTGAATTATCTTTCCTTACAATTGATTCTTCGGAGAGTTTAAACCAATTCAATAAATCATTATAACAGCAGGTGTATTTTTTATCAATTTTTTCTTTTGCAGCAGGGTTAATGTACAGAATTTGCTTCTTACCATAATCCACTTCCAATACAGGGTTTGGATTTTGTTCGGGAAACAATGCTAAATGTTTAATTTCCTTTGTTCGTTCATTAATACGTTCTTCTAAAACAGTGTTTAAATTAATCAATGTGTTTTTTGAAAGCTCTAACTGACTGTTTTTTTCACGTAGTAAATCATTTAGTTTTTTTGAATCATCTAACCCTTTTGTTGCCGCTTGTTGTAAAAATAAATATTCGGCAATGTAATCCTGTTTTGGGAAATGATTAATGTTTACGCTATAATTTGCAAGTGGAAGCTGCGTATTAATAACTGGTGTTGCAAAAATGAAATAAGAATGATTGTCGTATTTTTTAACTGAACATTTATATTTTTGTTTTTCATCTTTAGAAGAAAAAAACAACATTCTATTGTGCGGATCGCTTTCATCCACTATTTTTTCAGCATCAAAATGCGAATTCCATATAAAAAAATCCAAAAACAATTTACTTTTATCAATATCTGAATTGGCAATTTTAAAATTATTGCCAAATTCAAGAATTTCATTTTTATCGTTTACTAATAAAAAATAAGGCGATGAAAAATTAATACATTCAATTAAAAATTGCTGCGATTGTTCCAGTAATTGATTTTTTCTCTTATTACTTAATAAGGCAATTACTTTTTTTGATAAAATCTTTAACGCATTGATTTGCTCAGTAGAAAGCTCTCTTGGTTTAGTATCTATCGCGCAAATTGTTCCCAAAGCAAAACCATTCTCATCAACCAAAGGTACACCCGCATAAAATACGATGTCAGGGTTTCCAGTTACCAGCGGGTTGTCAAAAAAACGTTCGTCTTTTCGGGCATCTGGAACAATCATTACATCATCAGGATTTAAAATCGCATGACCGCAAAAAGAAATTTCACGACTCGTTTCATTTACTTCTAATCCAACTTTTGACTTGAACCATTGACGATTTTTATCAATTAAACTGATGACACAAATTGGGGTTTGGCAAATCTCGGATGCAACAGCTGCAATATCATCGTATTCCTGTTCATCAATAGAATCAAGAATTTCATAGTTTTGCAGTGCAAGCAGTCGTTCGCTTTCGTTGTGAGGAAATTCAGGTACTTTCATATTACTGCCATTCTACACTGAAAACATCACATTCATTATTTTCTGCTTTATGTTCAATATGATTTATTTTGTAGTTTTCTAATTTAAATCGTTTACACAAACCTCTTAATAATCCCACAACCATTGATGACATTCCTTCACGTTGCGATCTGTATTCCAGTTCAATAGAATTGGCAGTTTCATTTCGGGTAGAAAATTGTGGAGCAACCAATTGTGGCATAATGTTATTTAATCGATTATGCAACATATCCAAATTATTTAAAAAATCAGAGAGGTTATCTCCTGCTAAATTCATAATTTCTCCATAGCCCTCATCTGCAGTATAGAGAATCCAATATTCTCCAAATGTTTCCATTACCACAGAGGCATCGGCTCCTAAAACTTTTGATGCGTTTTTTACCAATGTGTATGTTAATGCATCCGGATAGGTTTGTAATCCAATAAAAAAATCATCTTCAAAGTCGGATAATTTTTTTATTTCCTGCCATTTATCTTCACCGAATTTTTCCGTTACTAAATCCTGAATTGCTTTATTTACTAATCCGTACATGTATTAATATTAATTATTTTTAACGATTTAAAATAGCAGAGCTAAACAACGATTAACAAATATGGTCTTGTATTTTTTAAAATTTTACGCAACATAAAATAGATTTAATGTTTCAATAAAATTAATACTACAAAAATTCAAACTACCATCGTTTAAGTAATTCACAAAACTTTAAAAATCAACTATTTTTATCCTACTATATTTGATTTTACTCAAAAAATTAAATCAAATATATTATAAAAATATTGATTACTTCTAAAATAAATAAAAAGTTTAAAATTAGCACCAATTCAAAACATAATTATGCTCTTTGTGCGCATGTTTTAG
>CALPQA020000236.1 GCA_943325595.2 Auritidibacter sp. Marseille-P8566 | reverse complement strand
TTACGTAGGTATTTATTGGTTTTTCTAACAAATATTTTGTCAAAACTCCCATTCCTGGACCGATTTCCAACACGTCTTGATAATCCTCAAAATTCAACGTATCGGCAATTGCTGCGGCGAGACTTTCGTCTTTCAAGAAATGCTGACCAAGGTGTTTTTTTGCTTTTACTTTTTCCATAATAGGGTTTGAAGTTTGAAGTTTATTGTCGGAATTTGCGACTAAAACTATAAACTAATGTTCTGAAATCAACTCTAATTCCGTTCTAAATGCCAACATTTTATCGCCAAACAATGCCAGTGCTTCGTCACGCAATCTCGGCGCATCTTCATCATAATAGCGTTGCAATGTTTCTTTATTTTCAGTTGTATATTGAGTAGAATACGTGGTGCCACCCATTTCCTCTTCAATTAAAACTTTCACCATTCGTGCCGATGTAAATTTTCCTGTAGCAAGAACGTCTTTAATGTGTTTTTCTTGCATCCATGTCATCCATTGGTCGTGAACGCTCTCGTGAATATTGGTAGTTACGTTGTAAATTATCATTTTTATTGTTTAATCGTTACTATGTTTAACCGATTAATCGAATCAACGATTAACCGATTAAATTTTAAAGTTCCTTGTCTCCTCGCAATTCCCTAAATTTTCTTCTCGCATCTACAAAATAAATACTGTCTTCATGGTGGAACACCAATTGTTCATATAATGGTTTTGCCTTTTCGATGTCTTTTAATTGCTTGTTGTAAATTTCTGCCGCAAAATACAATGCCTCATCCACATAAATTCCGTCTTGATGTTTCTCGATAATGGTTTGATATTGGCTTAAAGCCGAAATGTAATCGCCTAAATTTTCATAGGTTTTCCCCAAACGCAATAATGTAACGCTTTCAATTTCTTGATCTTTAAAATTTTTAAGAATATCCTGAAATAGATTCAAGGCTTCTTGTGTTTTATTTTGGTACAACAGATAATCTCCTCTTGCAAATTTCTTTAATGCGGTTTGCGTTGAATCGGCAACCGTATTGTCATTTATTAGAAGGAAATATTCCATGGCATCATTAGCAATCAATTGCGATGGAACCGATTTTAGCTCTTTAAATTGTTTCAATGCCCATACAAAATCAGCTTTAAAATAACTTGTTTTTGCGGCTTTTAGACTTGCTTCATGACCAATAACATCATTTTTTAAATCTTCCTCAATTTGGGAATAATACAACAATGCCTGATTGAATTTTTCTTGAAACAGTAAAATATCGGCCAATTCCATTTTGGCATCTGCTTTTTGGTATTCATCCAAAGGCAATTCTAATGCTGTTTTTAAAATGGCTTTCCCTAGTTCGGGATTTTTCATTTGAAACGTTTCAAGATGCGCTTGTAGCAATTGTAATTTTAATGAATACGGACTGATTCCAAACTGTTTTAATAACAATTTCAATTCTGTTTCTATGCCAATAAAATCCTTTTCTTGTGCTTTATCAATTTTCATTTCTACAAGAAAATAATGCGCTTGTATCTGTAAATCTCGATCTTGCGTATTCTCTAAAACAAACGTCAAAATTTCATTGGCAGTTTCTTTCTCCTCTTCTTCAATGGCAAGTTGTGCCAAATTTACAATGTTAGAAAGCGATTCAGGATTGCGTTTATAAATTGCTTTTTCCTGTATAAAGGCTTTTCCGAATTCTTTTTGTTGCACATAATACCAACTCAAATAGTGGTTCCAAAAAATATCTTGACTTTGCTGTGTCCGAAGCAACAAAGCTTTTCGTAATGCATTGTTGAAATTCACATCGGCGTTTTCGGTCATAAATCTTGAAAACTGATTTTGGATTGCGAAAAGATTTTGAGGATTTGTAAAGGACTCCTCCAGAAATTTCTCAATCATTTTGTCCGTTTCGCCTTTTTGTCCGTAAAGCAATGCCATTTGAAAATTAAAATTGAGCTTTGGTTCCAATTCAAGGGCTAATTGATACGCCTGTAAAGCATACTCAATCAAAACTTTTCGTTCAAAAACTGCTGCAACGCCGAATACTTCTGTTGGATTCTTTTTGATTTTATCCAATGCCTGTTCGTAGTATTTTTTAGCGTGATTTTCGTCTTTTTGTAATTGATAATTGTATCCCAATTCTACTAAAAGAGCCGCTTGCTTGAATTTATTGTACCGCTCTGAAATGAATTTTTCAGAAGCTTCATATTGCTTAAGTTGCTGATAACAATCCACTATTTTCTGAAAATAATATGCATTAAATGGCTGTGCGGTTATTAATTCCTGATAGGAAATTAATGCTTTTTCAAATTCTCCTTTGTCAAAATAATTCTGCGCCAATTGTTCGTTTTGCGAGAAAACAATCATGGAGAAAAATAAGGCGATATGTAGAAATATTTTTTTCATTTTTTTTCAAACACTTCTCTTAAAAGAAGTTGTAAATCTTGCTTATTCTTTTCTCCTCCACCTTTCCATTTACCGATAATCATTCCGTTTTTATCAATTAATATTTTGTGGGGAATCCCAAACACATAATAATCTTTCAGTATAGAATCGTTATTTTCAACTATTGAAAAATGTCGCCAAGAATCTATTTTCTCCTTCAAAATGGCTTTTTTCCAACTCTCTAAATTTTCATCTTTTGTTATACTTATAATTTCCAATCCTTCTTCATCATACAATTCGTATAATTGTTTAATATAAGTAAGCTCTTCTCGACATGGAGCACACCAACTTGCCCAAAAATCAATTAGTACATATTTTTTTTCAATATAATCTTTTAATGAAAGTTGTTTACCGTCAATATCTTTAACTTTAAATTCTGGAGCTATACTAACAACTTTACTTTGTTTAAAGTAATTTAATCCTTCTGCCATTTTTTTTCCTTCTTCACTTTTCTTAATTTCAGGTGATAGGTTTTGATAAATATCATAAAATGAGTCGTAAAAATTCATCCCTTCAAACCGATGCATCCTCATATTAATTAATTGCAAACATTTAAGTGAAGAGGGATTTTTTCTTGCAAATTCCAATTCTAATTGTAATTCAGCAATAGTATTTTGATCTTTGATGTTCCATAAATCACTTAGCCTTAACTCTAATTTGTTTTTAGATAATGAATCATTCTCAATTTTTATTTGATTATCACACTCTTTCATTAATAGTCCGATTGAGTCGTTAACTTTGAGAGTATTGACGTGAAGATTGTCTAATCCTTTTTGAATATTGGTTTCATTCTGCGCCAATTGTTCGTTTTGCGAGAAAACAATCATGGAACAGAATAAAGAAAAAAGGAAAATTAATTTTTTCATTTCAAAAATGTATTAAAAAAACAATGTACTAAAGTAACACTTTTTGTGCCAAATTAGTACATCGTTTTTCAAAGATTAACGGTTTTAGTCAATCAAATCAAAACCAGTATATTTTCTCAAAACTTCTGGAATTACTATTCCTTCAGGCGTTTGATAATTTTCTAATATACCCGCTAAAACTCTTGGCAAAGCCAATGAGCTTCCGTTTAAAGTGTGTGCCAATTGGTTTTTACCTTCTTTATCTTTGAAACGCAATTTCAAACGATTGGCTTGAAAAGTCTCAAAATTAGAAACAGATGAAATTTCCAACCAACGATCTTGCGCTGTTGAAAACACTTCAAAATCATAGGTTAAAGCAGAGGTAAAACCCATATCGCCACCACAAAGTTTCAAAACTCTATAAGGTAATTTCAATTCTTGAAGAATCGTTTTCACGTGTTCTACCATTCCTTCTAAAGCTTCATAAGATTTGTCAGGATGTTCAATTCGCACGATTTCTACTTTATCAAATTGGTGCAAACGGTTCAATCCACGAACGTGAGCGCCATAAGAACCTGCTTCTCTTCGGAAACAAGGTGTATAAGCAGTTGCTAAAACTGGCAATTCGTTTTCGTTCAAAATTACATCGCGAAACAAATTCGTTACTGGAACTTCTGCCGTAGGAATTAGGTATAAATTATCGGTGGCGTCGTGGTACATTTGCCCTTCTTTGTCTGGTAATTGTCCCGTTCCATAAGCCGAAGCTTCGTTTACAAGATGTGGAACTTGGTATTCATTATAACCAGCATCGGTATTTTTATCTAAAAAATAAGTGATTAACGCCCGTTGTAATTTGGCTCCTTTTCCTTTATAAACTGGAAAACCAGCACCAGTAATTTTATTTCCTAATTCGAAATCAATGATATCGTATTTTTTTACCAATTCCCAATGAGGTTGCGCTCCTTCGTGTAAAACGGGAATTTCACCTTCTTGAAAAACGTTTACATTTTCTTCGGGAGTTTTTCCAAAAGGAACACTTTCTGAAGGAAGATTAGGTAAGGTATATAATTTTTCTAGTAATTCATGA
>CALPQA020000235.1 GCA_943325595.2 Auritidibacter sp. Marseille-P8566 | reverse complement strand
GCCAATACAGATGACATTCCGTGAATAGATTGTCGCCCATTTGCGTAAGCATTTGTAAAAATCATGCTGTGTTGCGACAAAGAATCTAAAAAGGGTGCATGACTTTTATAATTTGGAATTTTAGCGGCTTTGTTGAGCGCTCCGATGTATTCGCGACCGTAGCTTTCCAAAATAAAAACAACCACATTGGGTTTGGTTTCGGGATTGTTATGGTAGGTTTTTATGGGTTGAATCAAGCTATTTATAACTTGAGGGTTAACATCCTTAAAATTCGTTTTGATAAAGCTGTTGCTAAATAATGTTCTGATGATGGCAAAAGGCGTGTTCAACACAATATCCGAATGTACAATGTTTTTTACGTGACGGCTTGCGTCTAAAAGGTTGATTGGTCGGGTTGATTTTTTGAAATCGCCACCACGAATTCCACCAATTATCATTAGGGCTACAAATAAAAAACCTATTGTTGAAAATCCAAAATAGGCGATTTTTTTTGTGGGTTTAAAAGCTACTACGGTCACTTTTTTATACAGATAAATCCAAAATGCTGAAAACAGTAGAAATAGAACAAAGACATGCCAGTATTCGATTAGGAAATTGAAAAACAAAACTGTTTTATTGGTTTCATGTTTCAAAACATTAAGGGCAACGATAGTGGTTCTTGCAAAGGTGAATTTATAATAGATGAAATCAATAAAATTAGTGGCATACGCCAACAAATTGGTTGAGAAATACAAATAGAACAAGAACTTTTGGTACTTGCGATTGGTGTTTTTAAAAATTGGAAGGACTGAAAACACTATAAATAATAGGTTGGCATATAAAATAGCGGTGGTGTCAAATGCCAATCCGTAATAGCAAAGCGATAGAAAATCAGATAGGGAATCTACTTTTAGCAATCGGTAATTATAGATATAAAATAAAACCCGTGCAAAAAAGTAAAAAATATAAGCTAGAGAAATTCTGTAAAACAGAACTTTGTATTCATTTAGGCGCAAGTGTTGCTGCATGTTGCAATGTGTTTTTAATCAGACATGCAAATATATTACAAATTGTTTGTTGCAGTAGTTAAAATTAAAACAAAGTAAATGTAGCAATCCAATTTATGTTTTGTTTAGTGTTTGCGTGAGTGATGGCAGTGGAAATCCTCTTGCGGAACGCAGTGGAGCGAGAGATTGTAGCGTACAGCACGACCGAGTTTACTGGTTGCTTCCTTCTTTGCAATGACGTTCTAAACGAGGGCACGCCCCAAAAAAAGGAAATATTTTATGAAGTATTTTTTGTATAAAATAAATAAAAAAGGGACAATCAATAGTATTCAATTGATTGTCTCTTTTTTTATAATATGAAAATTACTACTCTTTTTTTAGCATTTTAAACCATTTGGGGGTTTTTGTTACTTTGCTATTGTCGTCACTATAGCCAATATTGTATCCATAGTTATAGTCGTAGCCTTGTGAACTTCCGACATTATTAATTACGTAGGCCATATTTTTCAATTTTCCTTCGTTTTTTAAATCTAATGAGTAGGTCAATAATTTTTTGTCGGTGTGGTCGGCTCGAGTAATGTATAGCGTCAAATCTGATAAATGAGAAATCAAAAGGGTATCTGAAACCAAAATTGTAGGTGCGGTATCTACAATTATATAATCGTACTCTTTTTTTAAAATATTCAGCAATTCCTCAAAACGCCCGTTTGAGAGTAATTGAGCTGGGTTTGGAGTTATAGGGCCTGCAAAAATGACGTTTAAAAAAGCATTATTAAGTACTTTTTCATGAATTAAACTTTTCCAATCTGTTGTTGTATCATGCAAATAGTTGGACAGACCAATTTGGTTTTTATCACTATTTAGGTACTTGTGTAGTTGTGGATTTCGCAAATCAGCTCCTATCAGCACGACTTTTTTATCCAATGATGAAAGTGTTAATGCTAAGTTTAACGAAACGAACGTTTTTCCTTCTCCTTTTATTGGTGAGGTTGTGAAAATTATAGGACATTCACTATCCTCTTTTATAGGCATTAAATAGGCAATATTAGTCCGCAACATTCTGAATGCCTCTGCAAGTTCAGAACGATCGTTACTTTTTATGATACGTTGGACTTCTGGAATAAAAGGAATTTCTGCTACTACAGGAATATCTGGAGATAATAAATCAAAATCTTGCTTATTGTGAATTTTAGTATCCAAAGTTTGGACTAAAAAAAGTATCATAAATGGAATTTGTAATCCCAATAACAAGGCAACTAAGTAAATAATATTATTCTTGGAGGCTTCAGGTGCAAAATTAGAAATAGCATAATCTACTACTTTAATTGATGGGGAAGTAATTGCTTTTGAAACAGAGGCATCTTCTCTCTTTTGAAGCAAAAATAAATATAGTTTTTCTTTTAAATTTTGTTGGCGCTCAATGGTTCGTAGTATTTTTTCTTTGGCTGGAATATTACTAAATGAACTTGTATTTTCTTGCTTTAATGAATTTATATTTTCAATGGAACTAAGTAATTTTTGTTGTAATAACCGAATAGAATTAAGTACGTTTTTCTTAAGTTCGATTAACTTGTCTGATAATGCTAAAACTAAAGGATTTTGTTTTCCCCCACTTTGCAGCACTTTTTTTCGTTCTAAAACTGCTTTATTAAAATCTGCAATTAAAGTATTGATACCTTCATTCTCAATACCGATATTTGAAGGCAATAACTCGAAATTATCCTCTTTTTTTAATGTGTCTTCTAATAATTTAGCCAATGCAATTTGCATCTCTAAAGCATAATATTCGGTCTCTGAACTGTCTTTTTGAGTTGCTGTTACTATAGCATCTTCTTTTAGAAAGCTTACTTTATTATCTTTTTTAAATTCTTGTTTTTTATTCTCGAATGAATCTAATTCATTACTTAAATAAATGAATCGTTCATTAACAAAATCAATTGTTCGTTGAGAAATTAATTGTCTGTCGACAATTCCATCTTTGTTAAATTCATCAATAATTGAATTGATGATTGCTTCCGATTTGTCTTTGTTTTCTCCGATAAGTAGCAAAGAAAGTACTTCGCTTTGTTTGGTAGTGCTGACTACTTTTAAACTATTTGATAATTCTTCTACAACAAATGACAATGGTATTCTATTTATTGTATATTGTTCTTTGTTCCTTTCTTCGGTAATTACTTTATTATTTAGAACCAACACAAAAGGCTGTTCTGATACTTTATTTTTTTGTCCGAATTGAAAAATCTGATTGTTTAATTTATCCTCTGAAATTATTTTATAGCCCTCTTTTTCAAATGCAATAGAAAATTTAATTTTTTTTGAATTAATACTATCTTGGGTGTTTAACCAAATTACTTTAAAAGGACAATTGCTCCAAAGTTCAGTACTATTAATATTTTTGTCAAGGAAATATGTGGTAGTCAAATTTAAGTCTAAAGCAACTCGCCTCAATAGACGTTGCGATTTCAAAACTTCTATTTCATTGTCTAAGTTTACTCTATTACTAAATTCTATAGAATTGACATCACTAGATCGTTCTATCTCATCTTGAGAATTGTCTAGAAATTTTATTTTGGCAGTAGTTTGGTAACTAGTCTTAGAGAATCTTAAATAGGTGAAAGCTAAACCACTACAAATAACAACGCCCAAAACAAACCATTTCCAATAAATTAAATACTGTAAAATGGTTTCTTTAATATTCTCTTCGGATGTTGTATTCAATTTTATATATTTCTTGAGAAGCACATTCAATTAATTAATGTGATTTTTTTACAATTTAGTTTTTAAATATACTTCTTTTTGATAATTAAATTGATACTTTAAAAAAAAATATGAAATTAAACTTTAAATACTCGCCTGACAACTGCAGCAATTCGTTCACATTCTTCCTTGCTTAAATTAGATCCTGATGGCAAACATAGGCCATTTTCAAATAATGATTCTGCAATATTATTTCCATAATAGGGATACGCCTCGAAAATGAGTTGCAAGTGCATGGGTTTCCAAAGAGGGCGGGATTCAATATTATCGGCCTCAAAAGCAAGTCGTAAAGTTTCGCGTGAAATTCCATTAGTTTTTAGAGGGTCAATAGTAATATTACTTAACCAATAATTAGAAAAATAATCTTCATTTGGAACTGAAAAAACAGTAACACCTGGGATTTTTTTAAATAATTCTACGTAAAATTCGTGCATTTCTCTTCTTAAAGCTACGTGAGAATCTAGTACTTCCATTTGTCCTCTTCCAATTCCAGCACAAATATTACTCATGCGGTAATTATACCCAATTTCCGAATGTTGGTAGTATGGAGCAAAATCTTTGGATTGTGTTGCAAAAAATATTGCCTTATCTTTTTGCTCCTTTGTTTTCGTCACAAT
>CALPQA020000234.1 GCA_943325595.2 Auritidibacter sp. Marseille-P8566 | reverse complement strand
TTTTCTTTAACGTATAAATTTAAACGATAATCTCCTTTTACATCACCAACAAAAGTTGTTGAAACAGTAGCGTCAAATTGATTAGGGTTTGTAAAAGTTACATTTGTTATGGTTACCGTTGCAGGAACTTTCATCGCTAAGCGCTGTGTGATATAAGAGTTCCAGTTTGTATATTCAATACCCATTTTTTCGTTAGCTGAAAAATAATGGTGATCAATTGTGGCACTTGGAAAGGAAGGAGCAAAATCTGTAATGATATTGTTTCCTTCTGTTGTTGCCATGTTATCGTTATCGTGTATTGATGCAGCGATGACATTTGTATTAGTTGTTACAATTGAATTTAAGTTAGTATAGCTATCAGGGCACCAACCACACCATGCACCTGTAAATTCTTCTACTAATACCTTTTTAGCTGGCGCTAATGATGAAATAGTTATAGCGCCTGTAAGTGTATCATTTGTGTTTAATTGATCTGCGGAACTATTGATGGCGCTTGTCCAAATTTTATAAGTGTTATAAACTGGTGTAGTTGAAAAATAAGGCACAGTAAAATTTAGTACCCTACTTTCTAAATAATTTAATGCTGGTGATAGAATTTTAATTTCGGAAACGGTAACACCATTATCCATTTTATAATTAATAGTAAGGTTAGTAATAGGTGTATAACCATTATTTTTAAAGGTTGCGGCAATAGCATTGTTTGTATTTATAACAGAGTACTTATAAATAGCATGAGATATGGCGCCTGCATCAAATGCATTTGCAATGTTCTCTACTTTAATATCGTCAAGCCATAATTGGTATTTATCAGTTGAATTGTTTTTAAATGCAATACGTATATTTTGTCCAGCATAGTTAGCTAATGAAATTCCATGAGTTTGCCAAGTGCTTTTTTCTGCAGTTATACTAAATACTTTTGCTGTAAAATCTCCAACAACAGGCACAGTACTTGTATTTGTTGTTATGTAAACTTCGTAGCCATCTAAATTATTTATATCTGGTGCCATTGCCTCCCATGTTAGCACTGTGTTTGCCGCAATATTATTAATTGTAGGTGTAATTAACCAGGCAGCAGTTGCTGTACCTGTTGGCTTTAACCAAGATGTTGAAACTGCAAATGTATCACTTGAGTTAGCTGGTAAATAACCAAGCCAAGCTTTTTGTTTTTGTCCGTTTGCCTTAAACGGATAATTACCGCTTAAAGTATCAGCTATTAAATTTCCATTATTTATGGTAAACATTCCCGTTGGAACATCTGCATATAAATAGGTTTGCGCGGCACTGTTAGTTCCTGTATTTAAAGTTAACGTATTAAAACGTTCGTAATATAAAACTTGAGAAATCGATTGATGTATACTGAACGACAAACAGAATAAAAAGAGTATTTTTTTTAACATAGTATTAAATAATAAGAGCTTGACATTTTATGCCAAGCTCTACAAAAATAGGGTTTTTAATGAAATAATTATTTACAAAACGCATATTTAGGATTGATAATCCTATTTTTAGTTAAAAAGGTTGAGTTTATTTAATTTCACTGTGTTATTTATAGCAGTTTATTTTTAATCCCTGTAATTTGATGTTTTATATTGTTTTCAGTCTATCTTTATTAATTTGCCTTAGGATCATTACCATATTCATTATCACCAGTTACGCCTGGGGTGCAAGCTAATATTAAATTGTAAATTGGAATTAATAAAAACCAACCACTTTTACCTAAGTCATGCATTCTTCTAACACCAACTGCAATACTTGGAATTAAAACTGCTAATGAGTAAATGTTTGATAATATTGTAGTTCTCATTAAACCTCCAACAATTCCTAAAAGAATTGTAGCAATTAGATTAAACAAAAAAAAGTACCAATACTCACTTCTTCTTGCTCGTCCGCTAAATTTAGCATAGTTCTGTAAAACTTTTAAATAGTAATTCATTTTATTTGTGTTTTAATTTTTTCCTACTTATTTGGCTTTTCGGTTTAGCCCTGTTTATTTTAGTGGGTTCTAGTCTCCACTTTTTATTTAGGTAAAGTTTTTAAACTTGATTAAAACAAAAGGCTTGATGTTATGCATCAAGCCTTTTGTTAAATTTTAATTATTAAAATTATTTTGCAACTACTAATTTACGATTGGTTGTTCCGTTAGTTGTTGAAATATTGATGTTATAAATACCAGAAGCCCAATTTTCAGTATTGAAATTCACTACGTGATTTCCAGCAGATAAATTAGATAATGATTCTGTAAATACAACCTGACCAACTGTGTTTACAACACTAATAGATACATTTTCATTTTGAACTAATTCTAATGAAAGTGCAGCTGAGTTTTTAGCAGGGCTAGGATATACAGAAACGTTTGTAATAGTTGTATTTATTTCGTTAATACTAGTAAATGCAGATGTTTTAAATAATTTTATGTCTTGAGTGCTCATAACTCCATTCATTGTATAAATTACAGTAGCACCATCTTTTATTTGGTAGTTACCAGCACCTGTTCCTGCATTAAATCCATCACCATAAGTATCGTTTACTGTTACTTTGTAACATAAATTTGAGTTAACAGTAAATGGAGAAGAGTTTAATTGAATTCCACTTGCCGCTAAATCTAAATAAGGTCCACCAGAAGCAATTATAGTACCTGAAACCTCTTCAGTAATTTCCCAAGAAGTTTCGCTACCATATTGATCTTGAGTAAATGCCATAGTTAAGTTAGCATTATTAGCTACTTTAGTAGTCAATGGAATTGATTTTGTTAAAACATTATTTGCTGCATTTGGATCAGCAGCGCCATTTACGCTTGTAACACTTACATTTAATGTATTTGTAGCATTTGCAATAAAAGTGTATGCTGGCAAAGTAATAATGGTTTGAGTAAATGGCGCTAAATTTCCTGAAAAATTGTAGTTTGATAAAGTCCCACCAGTAACAGAATATGAAATAACTGCCGAAGTCATATTAGAGCTACCACTGTTTAATAAATTAAATTTAGTAGGTTGTAAATTCCCTGCGCATGTTTCTGCGTCAGCAATTAAATTACTTACACCTGCGTCTGATGTATTAGCAATGTTTGAAATTGCAATAGGACCATATGCTCCATTAATTGTTAGAGAATTTGTTTGTGTAACAAATGCAGCTAACTCAATATTTCCTAATAAACAAGGAGTTGTTTTACCAGTTGTTCCAAAAGTTGTTGGAATTGTATATGTACCTGATGTTGTGAAAGTAGTACCTGCAGTTGCAACTGGTATTGTAATACCAAAGTTACCTGTAGTTAAACCTTTTCTTAATACGTGGTTATGATTATAGGTTCCATCAGCATTATAGTTAGCAGCATTATATAGCGGGTTTCCATAATTTGATTGAATACCTAAAACTTTATCTTCTAATAACATAACGGTTAAAGAGTTTGAAGTAACAGGGCTGTTAGCTGTATAGTATACCTGTGCAGTATAAGTTAAAACTCTTGTTGCAGCATCAACTGTTCCTTCAACAGCAACGTTACAGTATGCCGCTTGTGCCTTAATAGTATTTGCCATTGCTGTCCAACTTCCACGACCAGCAGACATTACAGTTCCAGTTAAAATAGTTCTATTAACAGTACCTGCAGGGTAACCTGTTATACCCATTCCTGGCATTGCATCAATTGCTGTACCCATAGTGGTTTTTAAATCTTGTTCTCCAGTTACCGCATTTGCAAAACTACCAGAGTGAATGTTGATTAAAACAACTTTCCCTGGATTATTATTATAGATAGTATTCGCTACAGAATGACCATCTGGGCAATATCCACAATGAATACCTGTAAATTCTTCTAAGATAATTTTTTTAGTTGTAGGCGCAGTGCTTACCGGCAACTGTGCAAACATAGAGCTTGCTGCTCCAGCTGCTAATAATGTTAGTAATTGTTTTTTCATGTTATTTTTTATTTGGTTTAGTTATTATTTATTGATTGTGAATTTTTTAATTGTTTTAGTATTATTAGTTAAAATAGTAGCAAAGTATACTCCAGATGTTAAACTCTCTGTATCTAAAACAACAGCATTCTTTCCTAAAGATAATTCAATATTCTTTGAAATTACAACCGAGCCTAAAGCATTTGTAATATTTATAACAGCATTGTTTCCAATAGAATTACAATTAATTAGTAGTTGCGCCTTATTTACCGCAGGGTTTGGATAAACATCAGAAATTGATGCAACATGTAAACTATTATTTTTTATTGACGTTAATGTGGGATTAAATTTAAATGTAAACGCAATTGCATCATTTGGGTTATTGATATTGTATATTTCGTATTTAATTTCAGAGTACCCTGCTGCTACATTTTCATCATAGTAAAAGGATTGAGGTGCGTATACTTCTCCTGCTGCCAAAGTTT
>CALPQA020000233.1 GCA_943325595.2 Auritidibacter sp. Marseille-P8566 | reverse complement strand
GTGCTTTTTCTGAAGTCCATAATTTTTTTCTGAAGTTCAAATCGATACTTGTTGTAATTCCTCTTGCTTTTGCTGCTTTTAAAACTTCCAAGGTCAATGCAGCGGCTTTATCACTCAAGGCAGGTGTAATTCCGGTAGTGTGAAACCAATCAGCACCTTCAAAAATCGCGTCGAAATCAAATTCTGAAGCGGCAACATCTGAAATTGAGGCATGCGCTCTGTCATAAACTACTTGTGAAGCTCGCATGGAAGCACCTGTTTCTAGGAAATAAATTCCCAAACGTTCTCCACCTCTAGCGATAAATTGGGTGTCAACACCATAACGGCGCAAGTGATTGATGGCAGCTTGTCCGATTGGATTATTTGGAACTTTCGTTACAAAGGTTCCGTTCAAACCATAATTACATAAAGCGGCAGCAACGTTGGCTTCTCCACCACCATACGTGATGTCAAACGAATCTGCTTGTACAAATCTTTTAAAATCTGGCGTAGACAAACGCAACATTATTTCTCCTAGGGTAACTACTTTTTTTGACATTGTTTAATCTTTAATTTATTATTAATTTTATTTTATTGGTCTTCAACGTTATTTCATACTATATAAAGTAAAACTTATTTATTGAAATAAGACTCTTAATTTATTACATTTTAAATTTACAAAAGCTATAATGTAATCGATTACACAAATATATATCTAAAAAATTAAAATGCAACTTTTTAAAGCAATTTTAATTAAAATCAGATAGAAAAGGCTCTTTTAAAAAATAATTAATATCTCAAATCATTGAATAGTAAAGAAACATAAGCGATAATTAAAATAGAAAAAAAAATAAAAAAGGGGCTATATTAGTCAAAAATCGTAGTTTTTTATGAATTTAAAAGTAAAAAAAAGAGAAATAAGATTAAATTTAAACCAAGATTGATGCTAATAGGGCGCTTTTAACAAAAAAAATACAAGAATAAGAGTTGTAGTTCCTATCAGCATAAGCAAATTTAATTTACTCTTACATTATTTTATCTGAATTGTAAGTTAAGGGTATTCTTTTAAATAAAGGTGTACAGTAATAAGTTTCACACAAGTGACTAAAAAGTATTTTGTCAACATAAAACAACTACTTATTCATAATAAAAATTCATTTATATATATAGGTAACTATTTTATTTACTTTTTAACTGTTTCATCTTGAATTATAAATTTATTAACAAACTTTACTTTTCAATTCTATAAGTTAAAGTTTACATTTGTAGGATAAATACACAATAATGGCAAGGTTCAAAGAAAACGATTTACCAAAATCAAAAATCACTAAAAGCTCACTCAATAAAGCACTATTAATTTTTCAATATGCAGAAAACCACCGTTGGAAATTTTATGTAGGTTTGGTTTTCTTATTGTTAACTGGAGGAACGGCACTGGCTTTCCCCAAATTAATGGGAATGTTAATTGATTGTGTGAAAAATAAAGACAACGATCAAGCTAATTTTATAGCAGGAGGACTTGTGGTTATTTTGTTTTTACAATCTATTTTTTCTTTTTTCAGATTGTCATTATTCGTGAATTTCACTGAAAATACGTTAGCAAATTTACGTTTGGCGTTGTACAGTAATTTGGTCAAACTACCCATGACTTTCTTTTCTCAAAAACGTGTAGGTGAATTAAACAGCCGAATTAGCTCTGATATCACCCAAATTCAAGACACGCTAACATCTACAATTGCGGAGTTTCTAAGACAATTCATTTTGATTATTGGTGGAGTTGCATTACTGGCCAACGAGAGTTTTAAACTGACATTATTAATGTTGTCTGTTGTTCCTTTAGTTGCAGTTGCTGCAGTTGTTTTTGGTCGTTTCATTAGAAAATATTCCAAAAAAGTGCAAGATCAAGTTGCTGAAAGCCAAGTAATTGTTGAAGAAACTATGCAAGGAATTAGTATTGTTAAGGCTTTCGCCAATGAATGGTACGAAATTGCACGTTATAATGGTAAGATTAAAGAAATTGTGAAAATCGCTATAAAAGGCGGGAAATACCGTGGCTATTTTGCGTCCTTTATTATCTTTTGTCTCTTTGGAGCTATTGTTGCCGTAGTTTGGTTTGGTGTACGATTAAGTATCAGTGGCGAAATGAGTGTTGGGCAATTAATTTCATTTGTATTGTATTCGACTTTTGTAGGTGCGTCTTTTGGTGGAATTGCAGAATTATATGCTCAAATCCAAAAAGCAGTTGGAGCAACGGAACGCGTTTTCGAATTATTAGAAGAAATTCCAGAAGAAATAAAAGATACGCTGTCTGATTCAAATAAAAAAATAAAAGGGAATGTAAGCTTCAAAAATGTTGCCTTTAGTTATCCTTCAAGAAGTGAAATTCAAGTATTAAAAGAAGTAAGTTTCAATGCAGATTTTGGAAATAAAATTGCAATCGTAGGACCAAGTGGTGCTGGAAAATCAACTATTGCTTCTTTGTTATTGCGTTTTTATGATATTAATGGAGGCGAAATTAGCATCGATGGAAAAAATATTTACGACTATGATTTAGAAACACTCCGTGGAAATATGAGTATTGTTCCTCAAGATGTTATTTTATTTGGAGGTACCATTCGTGAAAATATAGCCTATGGAAAACCAAATGCTACAGAAGAGGAAATAATCCAAGCTTCAAAACAAGCCAATGCCTATCAATTTATTAAAGGGTTTCCTGAAAAATTTGAAACTATTGTTGGTGAACGAGGCATCAAACTTTCGGGTGGGCAACGCCAACGAATTGCCATTGCAAGGGCATTGCTAAAAAATCCGAGTATTTTGATTTTAGATGAAGCAACATCGTCATTGGATAGTGAAAGTGAAAAATTGGTTCAAGAGGCTTTAGAAATTTTGATGGAAGGAAGAACAAGTATTATTATTGCGCACCGACTTTCAACTATTCGCTCAGCAGATCAAATTATTGTTTTGGATGACGGAACCATCAAAGAGCAAGGAACACACCAAGAATTGATTGCTTTGGAAAATGGAATTTATAAAAACTTGAGCAATTTACAGTTTAATAATTTCTAACGGCACAAGATTAAGATTAAAATCTAAAAAAAAAACATCCACGAATTACACAAATTTTCACTAATTTTAATTAAATTAAAATAATTGGTGGTAATTCGTGTAATTCGTGTAATTCGTGGCAAAAAAAATGTGAATGAATATTACTTCCCTTTTCTTCTGTCTCGTTCTGCCTTAATCAATTTTAACTCTCTACTGGTTTGTCCTGCAACTGAAGTGTTTTCCTCGGCACGACGAATTAAATACGGCATCACATCACGAACAGGACCAAAAGGCAAATATTTAGCATTATTGTAACCATTGGCAGCCAAATTATAACTGATATTGTCACTCATTCCATACAATTGCCCAAACCAAATGCGCTGGTCTTTTTTGTCAATGTTGCGTTCCTGCATAAATTCCATTAATTTATAGGAAGATAGTTCGTTGTGTGTTCCTGCAAAAACCGACATTCTATCACAGTTTTCAATCATATAATGAATCGCAGCATCGTAATTTTCGTCAGTTGCTTCCTTCGATTCGCAAA
Source organism: Auritidibacter sp. Marseille-P8566 (assembly GCA_943325595.2). Next base: position 829 of record CALPQA020000233.1, on the reverse strand, counting down.
TGGGAGTTTTGTAGCCTTTTTCTTCAGCTCTCAAATTTTCTTTTTCCATATAGGCACCACGAACAATTTTCATACCAATATAAAAACCTTCGGCTTTTGCTTGCTGGTGCAAATTTTTCAAATAATCCAAACGATCCCAACGGTACATTTGCGACGTATTAAAAACAATCGCTTTTTCCTTATTGTATTTTTGCATCATTCGGGTTACCAAAGCATCAGCAGCATCTTGCATCCAACTTTCTTCGGCATCTATTAATAAAGGTACATTTTTAGAATGAGCTTCCTTGCAAACCAAATCAAAACGGGCTTCTACCCTATTCCATTCCAATTTTTCATCAGCTGTTAATTCTAATTTACTCCCCACTTTTTCATACAAATCCAATCTTCCAAAACCTGTAGGCTTAAAAACTGCAAATGGAATTGCCTCACGCTCTTTAGCAAATTCAATGGTTTTTAAAGTCATTTTCAATGCTGCATCAAATTGCTCCTCCTCCTCTTTTCCTTCTACAGAATAGTCCAAAACAGAAGAAACGCCTTTGGTATACATTTTATCAACAACTGAAAGACAATCCATTTCATTTACACCACCACAAAAATGGTCAAAAACAGTCGCGCGAATCAAACCTTCAACTGGCAAATGTGCCTTAATTGCAAAATTCGTAACCGCAGTTCCAATGCGAACTAGCGGCTGATTATCAATCATTTTAAAAAGAAAATAAGCACGATCCAACTCAGTATCACTTTTTAAAGAAAAGGCAACTTGAGTATTGTTGAAAATTTTTTCCATTATTATTTAGTCAATTAGACTACAAATATATGCACAGTTACG
>CALPQA020000232.1 GCA_943325595.2 Auritidibacter sp. Marseille-P8566 | reverse complement strand
ATAGGGCTTAATTTAGTACCAAACCCGCTGTAGTGCAAGAACGCTAAACCTATCGAAACTTCTTACAAAAATCATAACCTACATTCAACAAATCATAATAATTAAAAAATAAATCAGATTTTATTTTTTCAATTCAAATTATCCTTACATTTGTAATTCAAAATATAACATGAACACAATTTTAAACAATACTTGGTGGTGGAACAGCTTACGTCATTCGTCGTGAAGAGTTCACTTATAGGTATATTTTAAATCAAATAAATATCAAAAAGGGCTTGTCATCACGACAAGCCCTTTTTTTATTCAAAAAAAACAAAATCGATTATGGAAATTTATAAAATCAAAACCACCTACAAAAAAATTCTCGCCGATACCATCACCCCAGTGAGTGTGTACCTGAAAATACGCGATAAATTTGCCAACAGCCTCTTGCTTGAAAGTAGCGATTATCATGCAAACGACAATAGCTTTTCCTACATCTGTTGCAACCCAATTGCGTCTATAAAAATAGTAAATGAAACCATTTATAAAACTTTTCCCGACGGAACATCAACCACAATTGCAATCGATAAAAATTCCAATATTCCAATAATTATCGAAGAATTTGCCTCGCAGTTTCAATCCGAAAACAACGACTTCAAGTTCATCAACAACGGATTGTTTGGCTACATTTCGTATGATGCTGTTCGCTATTTTGAAAATATCGAAATCCATAAAAAAGATACCGATTTGCAAATACCTGATATCTATTATGCCATTTATCAGAATATCATCGCCATCAATCACTTCAAAAACGAAGCATTTATTTTTTGCCATTCCATCACCGAAAACAATAATATTGAAACACTAGAAAACCTGCTTCAAAACAAAAGTTTTGCTTCGTATTCCTTTTCAAAAACAGGCGACAAAAATTCTAATTTAACCGATTCTGAATTTATTGATAATGTAAAATTAGCCAAGAAACACTGCTTTCGTGGTGATGTATTTCAACTTGTTTTATCACGTCGTTTTTCGCAAGGTTTCAGAGGCGATGAATTCAATGTGTATCGCGCTTTACGAAGCATAAACCCATCACCCTATTTGTTTTATTTTGACTATGGTGATTTTAAAATAATGGGTTCATCACCCGAAGCACAGCTAATTGTAAAAGACAGAAAAGCAGAAATTCATCCCATTGCAGGCACTTTTAGAAGAACTGGAAACGACGAAAAAGATGCTGGCCTTGCCAAAAAACTTTCTGAAGATGAAAAAGAAAATGCCGAACATATAATGTTGGTCGATTTAGCCCGAAACGACTTAAGCAGAAACGGTCACCAAGTAAAAGTAGAGAAATACAGAGAAGTTCAGTTTTTTTCTCACGTTATCCATTTGGTTTCAAAAGTCACTGGTTTATTGCACGAAAAAGCATCAACAATGCAAGTCGTAGCCGACACATTTCCAGCAGGTACTTTATCTGGGGCACCAAAACACAAGGCGATGCAGCTTATCGAAAAATATGAAAAAACAAATCGGAATTTCTATGGTGGCGCCATCGGATTTATGGATTTTGATGGGAATTTTAATCACGCCATTATGATACGCACTTTTTTGAGTAAAAATCATAAATTGCACTATCAAGCGGGAGCCGGAATTGTATCGGATTCTAATGAAGAAAATGAAATGCAAGAAGTCTACAATAAATTGGCAGCCTTGGATAAAGCATTAGAAATAGCGGAAACGATATAATCCCCTCCCCAACCCTCCCCAAAGGGAAGGGAGCCAAAACGGAAAAAAAATAGAAGAAATTTTATAAAATAACATTTAAAAACCTATTATCTCCAATAGGAACTCTCTTCGGAGGAGCTGGGGAACGAATATGAAAAAAATAATAGTCATCGATAATTACGATAGTTTCACCTACAATTTGGTGCATTACTTAGAAGACTTGAACTGCGAAGTAACCGTTTATAGAAACGACGAATTTGATATAGAAGAGCTTCAAAAATTTGATAAAATTCTACTTTCCCCAGGGCCAGGAATCCCAGATGAAGCGGGTTTACTTAAAGAAGTAATCAAAACCTATGCGGCTACAAAAAGCATTCTCGGTGTTTGTTTAGGACAACAAGCTATCGCGGAAGTATTTGGCGGAAGCCTTATCAATCTTGAAAAAGTGTACCACGGAGTTGCCACAACTATTAAAATTCAAGTGCAAGACGAACCTTTATTTAAAGATTTAGAATCTGAAATTGAAGTCGGACGATACCATTCTTGGGTGGTAAATCCAACTGATTTTCCTGAAGTTTTAGAAATTACGTCCTTAGATGAAAACGGGCAAATAATGTCTTTACGACACCGAAATTTTGATGTTCGTGCCGTTCAATTTCACCCTGAAAGTATCTTAACGCCTCACGGAAAAAAGATTTTAGAAAACTGGGTTGCTAATTAACCATAATTCGAAGGCATTTTGAAAAAGTCAAAAATCAATAGTATCATTTCTTGCTTCATTATTTTTTGTTTCCTCTCTTGTAATCAAAAGAAGGAGCAAAAAGTAATGCCAATACAAAGGGTACAACCTGAACTAAAATTGGATTTATTGGATTTGCAGAAAAAAAACAAACTTGGAAAAGACACGATTGTAGTTGTTGCAAAGGATCCCGTTTACCATAAAAGAAAAAGATACAATGCCGTAAACGCAGCACTTCTTATCAAAAGAGAAATAGATTTAAGCAAAATAGATTCTAAAAACACAAAAATTGTATTTGAATGTATCGATGGTTATGAACCGGAAATGCCATTGGAATTATTTTTAAAAGCAAATCCCTTTTTGGCATTCAAAGATGTTGACGCCCCAAAAGGGTCTGATTGGGAAACGATTTTTAAGAATGGAAATGAAATGAATGCAGCGCCGTTTTATATTGTTTATGAATCGGTTTCAGGTGAAGATTCTCGCTATAAAAGGCCCTATAATCTGATAAAAATTCATCTTGAACCTTTGAATAAGTCAACAGACGAATTGTTTCCAATTGGAAATAAAGAATTAGAATTGGGTTATAATTTATTCAAAAACCAATGCATTACCTGCCACGCCATTAATGAAATTGGGGGGACAATGGGACCCGAATTAAATTATCCTAAAAGCATTACCGAATATTGGATAGAAAGTGAATTGGTCGATTATATCGTAAATCCAGCTGCTTTTAGAAACAAAGTAAAAATGCCATCGTTGGGAATCTCAAGACAGCAATCCAAAGAAATTGTTGCTTATTTAAAATACATGTCTGAACATAAAAAGAAAAAATAATATGAAATTGATACTAAACCGACTTATAAATCAAGAAGTACTTTCAAAATTGGAAGCCAAAGAAGTTTTAGTAAATATCTCCAACGGGAATTATAATTCAAGCCAAATTGCAAGTTTCTTAACGGTTTATATGATGAGAAACATCACCATTGAGGAGTTGGCTGGATTCCGAGAAGCCCTATTAGAACTGTGCATTTCTATTGATTTATCGAATTATAATACCATCGATTTGTGTGGTACTGGTGGCGATGGAAAAGACACTTTTAATATTTCGACATTAGCGTCTTTTGTAACGGCGGGCGCAGGAATTAAAGTGGCAAAACACGGAAATTATGGCGTTTCTTCTATTTCAGGTTCTAGTAATGTGATGGAAAATCTCGGGATAAAATTCAGTAATGAAAATGCCTATTTAGAAAAATGCATCGACAAAGCGGGAATTTGTATTCTTCATGCACCGCTATTTCATCCTGCAATGAAAAATGTTGGCGCTATTCGTAAAGAATTGGCAGTAAAAACGTTCTTTAACATGCTTGGACCAATGGTAAATCCCTCTTTCCCACAGAATCAATTGGTGGGAGTTTTCAACCTTGAACTGGCAAGAATGTACAGTTATTTGTACCAAAATACAACTACCAACTTTACAATTTTACACAGTTTAGATGGGTATGATGAAGTTTCCCTGACAGGAAACACAAAAATCATTTCAAATACAAGGGAAGGGGTGCTACAACCCGAAGATTTTGGAGTTTCAATTCTAACGGAAAAGGAGATCCAAGGCGGAAATACCATCGAAGAATCCTCAAAATTGTTTATGACTATAATAGCAGGAAAAGGAACTGAAGCACAAAATAATGTGGTTTGTGCCAATGCAGGAATGGCAATTGCAACGGTTAATTCCCTTTCACCAATTCAGGGATTTGAAATAGCAAAAGAAAGTTTGTTATCAGGAAAAGCACTTTTAGCATTAAATAAATTGCAACAATTAAGTTTATAAAATCGATTATGACCATATTAGACCAAATAATTACAAGTAAGAAAAGAGAAGTTCTTCTCAAAAAATCGATTATTCCAATAAGTGAATTTGAGAAATTGGTGCTCTTTGAACGCAAAACAGTATCGTT
>CALPQA020000231.1 GCA_943325595.2 Auritidibacter sp. Marseille-P8566 | reverse complement strand
CAATTTAAATCCAGATGATTTTTCAGATGAAATGACAAAATCTACTTTGGCTTCAGTTCATGCAATGAAAACAATTCAAGAAAAAAATGGTGAATTTGGGAGCAACCGTTATATCATAAGCAATTGTGAAAGTGCCATTCAGGTTATGGAAACTTTTGCGCTTTTCCGTTTGTGCAATTGGGAGAACCCATCTGTAGATATTATTCCTCTTTTTGAAGTTATTGACGATTTACAAAAAGCACATCTTGTGATGGAGCAGTTGTATACTAATGAAACCTATTTGAATCACATTAAAAATAGAGGAAACAAGCAAACCGTTATGTTAGGGTTTTCTGACGGAACGAAAGATGGTGGTTACTTGATGGCAAATTGGAGTATTTATAAAGCAAAAGAAAATATTACTACAATGTCAAGAAAATACGGAATTAAGGTTATTTTCTTTGATGGTAGAGGTGGGCCACCAGCACGTGGAGGTGGTAAAACACACAAGTTTTATGCTTCTTTAGGTTCAAATATTGAAAACGAGCAAATCCAAATTACCGTTCAAGGGCAAACGATTAGTTCTAATTTTGGAACGTTGGATTCTTGTCGTTATAATTTAGAAAATCTTTTGAGCGCTGGAGTAACCAATAAAATTTTTGACGATGGTACAAATATATTAACAGTTTCCGAAAAAGAAATGTTAGATGAATTGGCAGAAATCGGCTACAATAAATATACAGATTTCAAAAATCATCCAAAATTCATTCCTTATTTGGAGCAAATGAGTACGTTGAATTATTATGCTAAAACCAATATTGGAAGTCGTCCTTCCAAAAGAGGAAAATCTGAAAAGCTTGATTTTAATGATTTGAGAGCGATTCCATTTGTAGGTTCTTGGAGTCAGTTGAAACAAAATGTACCTGGTTTCTTTGGTGTTGGAACTGCTTTAAAACATTTTGAAGATACCGATCAGTGGGATTCTATTCAAAAATTATACAACAATTCGCTATTTTTCAAAACTTTGTTAGAAAACAGTATGATGTCCTTGGCGAAATCATTTTTCCCATTAACGGCTTACATGAGAGAAGATCCTGAATTTGGTGATTTTTGGCAAATTATTTATGATGAATTTGTAGAAACCAAACGCCTGTTATTGAAAATTGCAGGACATAAAGAATTAATGGAAAATTATCCTGATGGAAAAGCATCAATAGAAATTCGGGAATTTATTGTTAAGCCTTTATTGACAATTCAGCAATATGCGCTTTCAAAAATTCAGGAGCAAAATAAGAGTAAAAATCCAGATGAAGCGTTAATCAAAGTATATGAAAAAATTGTGATGCGTTCTCTTTTTGGAAATACAAATGCGAGTAGAAATTCAGCTTAAACTAAATAAATGAAAGCAAATCAATTGCCAATAAATGAATACGCCGATTTTTATAAATCGTATATTCAAGCCCTTGAAGATGTTGAATTAATTGAAGAATTGGAGATTTCTTTGCATGATTTTATTCGATTCGTGCAAAATATTCCAATGGATAAATTTGATTATTGCTATGCTCAGGGAAAATGGACAATCAAGGAAATTATCCAACATTTGATAGACTCTGAACGTGTTTTTAGTTATCGTGCGTTACGAATTTCTAGAAATGATAAAACGCCGTTACCTGGTTTTGATGAAAATGAATATGTTGCCAACTCTAATGGAAATAAGAGAAATCTACAAGGGTTGTTGACAGAATTGGCGGTAGTTCGACAAGCTACGTTATCGTTATTCAATAGTTTTTCGCAAGAACAATTACAGTATGTTGGAATCGCTTCAGATAATGAGGTTTCTGTGCGAGCAATTGGTTTTATTATCATTGGGCATCAAAAACACCATCAAAAAATATTTGCCGAAAGGTATTTGTAATATTTGAAATAAAAAAAGGAACTCATTTGAGTTCCTTTTTTTTATATAATTTATTTAATCTTCATCATCATCTGATTCGTCGTCGGCAATATCGTCAGCATCGATGTCATCATCGTCATCATCTCCGCTATCACTTGAATCTTCAGAATCTTTTGTCAAATCTACATCTTCGTCTTCATCATCGATTGAATCATCGTCTTCAAGATCTATTCCTTTAATAACATCCAAAGGAACTACAACATCATCGTCATCTTCAAAATTAATAAGTCTGTCAGACAATTTTGTACTAATTTTCACCAAGTAAATAGTGTCTTCGGTTCGAACTTCTACCGCTTCAATAGTTTCATCTTTATGGTTTTTAAACCTTATAATGTTTGAATCGTCATATCCGTCAGGAAATTTCTCTACTAACAAGTTTAATATTTCATTGGTTAGTTTTGCGTAATCAACAATAACTCTTTTCATAAAAATTCTATTATAAATCTAATAAATAAGCAAAAATTAACGGAGCAACAATTGTTGCGTCTGATTCGATGATGAACTTAGGAGTGTTTATATCTAATTTCCCCCAAGTTATTTTTTCGTTTGGAACGGCCCCAGAATAAGAACCATAACTAGTTGTTGAATCTGAAATTTGACAGAAATAACTCCAAAATGGCACTTCGTGCATTTCCATATCTTGGTACAACATTGGTACTACGCAAATTGGGAAATCTCCCGCAATTCCACCACCAATTTGGAAAAATCCAATTCCATTAGCACTGTTTTTTGGATACCAATCAGCAAGATAAATCATGTATTCAATACCTGATTTCATTGTTGATGCTTTCAAATCTCCTTTAATTACGTAAGAAGCAAAAATATTACCCATGGTACTATCTTCCCAACCTGGAACAATTATTGGAAGATTTTTTTCAGCTGCAGCATACATCCAACTGTCTTTTAAATCAATTTCATAATATTCTTCAAGTACACCTGAAAGTAACAATTTGTACATGAATTCATGAGGAAAATAACGTTCGCCATTATCATCAGCATCTTTCCAAATTTTGTAAATGTGTTTTTGCAAACGACGGAAAGCTTCATGCTCAGGAATACAAGTATCTGTAACTCGGTTCAAACCTCTTTCCATCAAATCCCATTCTTCTTGAGGTGTCAAATCGCGATAATTTGGAACTCTTTCGTAATGAGAATGTGCCACTAAATTCATTATGTCTTCTTCAAGATTGGCTCCTGTGCAAGAAACAATTTGCACTTTGTCTTTTCGGATCATCTCAGCGAAAATTTTTCCAATTTCAGCAGTACTCATTGCACCAGCTAAAGTGACCATCATTTTGGCACCATTTTGTAATTGTTGTTCGTAAGCTTTTGCTGCATCAACAACAGTGGCAGAATTGAAATGCAGATAATACTTTTCAATAAACTGACTAATAGGTCCTTTACTCATTATATAATTTTTAGTTTTAATGGATTCAAATTAACAAATTATATAGTTGATATACAATTTGAAATCTACTTTTTTTTCTTGTTTTATTATTATTATTTTATCGGTTATTACAAATATATCTGCTTTACAAATATTAAAATATTAATTAAGAATTTTAGTAAAAAATCTTAATTAACGATTAAAAGCTATTATTAGCTGTCATTTGAAAATTAGAATTATTTATTTCGAATTGTAGAAAATAAGAATTTATTATTTGTTGTAACCTAATATTTTTAATACATCATCTGATGTTTGCTGATCTGAGAAAACGCTAGTTGTTATTTCGCCATTTTCATCCCTGTCTATCAGTAAATGTTTGGGTTCTGGAATTAAACAGTGATGCAATCCTCCAAAGCCTCCAATAGTTTCTTGATAGGCGCCAGTATTAAAGAAGCCAATATACAATGGTTTTTCTTTATTGTATTTTGGTAAATAAATGGCATTCATGTTTTGCTCAGAATTGTAATAATCATCGCTATCACAAGTCATTCCACCCAATAAAACTCTTTCATAGGTATCGTTCCAACGGTTGATTGCAAGCATTACAAATCGTTTGTTGATGGCCCAAGTATCTGGCAAGGTTGTTATAAAAGAGGAATCAATCATGTTCCATTTCTCTCTGTCATTTTGCTGTTTTTGGTACAAAATCTGATAAATAGCACCGCCACTTTCTCCAACGGTAAAAGAACCAAATTCGGTGAAAATATTAGGAACATCAACTTCTGCTTCGTCACAGGCAATTTTAACTTGATTGATAATTTCGTCAATCATATATTGATAATCGTATTCAAAAGCCAATGAATTTTTTATTGGAAATCCACCACCTACATTCAAACTGTCTAAGCTTGGACATTCCTTTTTTAAAGCAACATACACTTTAATACATTTTACTAATTCGTTCCAATAATAGGCATTGTCATTAATTCCCGTATTGATAAAAAAGTGCAACATTTTAAGTTCCAATTTTTTATTTTCTTGAATCTGTTTTTTGTAAAATGGAACAATGTTTTTATATCCAATTCCTAATCTAGAAGTATAGAATTCAAATTTTGGTTCTTCT
>CALPQA020000230.1 GCA_943325595.2 Auritidibacter sp. Marseille-P8566 | reverse complement strand
GCTCTGATAAAACATAAACCTTATCTGCAACTGTTGAAGAAACGGCAATTTGAGTACGAGTCCCATTAGTAACTGCATGTTTTTGTGTAAATGTTGTTCCATCAGTAGAGGCAAAAACAATACCCCCACCATCTCCATAAATGGTACTACTAGTAGTTGAAACCCATACTTTGTTATCAGCACCAATAGCAATGTCGTTTGGACAATGTTTGTTACCAGCTGCCGTCAAAGGCAATACAATCTCGCTCCAAGTACTTCCTCCATTTGCAGATTTGTACAAACCATATTCTGGTCCTCCAAGAAAAGTTGTAGCATTAGCAGCTCCATAATAGGAATCTCCTGCTGCAACAAATACTTCTGAAACCCCAGCATTATTTCTAACTTTAATATCATTAATGTGTTGTTTACCCGGAACTAAATTTCCTGTAAAACCTCCTTGAATTGTTGGATTCATTGTAACACTTACAGCTCCTAGAGCCAATGCAGCTTGTAAAATATCTCCATCACTTTTTGATAGCATCAAGGAAGGAATTGTAATTGTTGTATCGGTACCTCCCATTGGTATTGGCTGCCCATCAACATTATTCATCATTATAACTCCTATCGCTCCATAGCTTTGTGCATTTGCAACTTTTTCAACAAATGTACAGTCACCTCTTCTAATCAATGCAATTTTTCCTAGTAGAGAAGCTCCGTTTGTTAATGTTGTTCCGCAACCTAATGTAGGTGTTGCAGTTCCATCGTTTACTAAAACGATGTTTGCTGTTATTGGAGTTGTAACTGAAACTCCAAAATTAGCTGGATTTGTAGGATAACACTGGTAGTTACCAGCGATGCTAACAGGAGAATTAATGGTTAAACTCGTAGCTGATTGAAATGTTGTAGCTCCAGAGATACCTCCAAAAACTTTAGTAAATGTATTTCCACCATCTGTAGACTTCCATACACCGTCACCATTTACATCACCACCCACATAAGATTCTCCAGTTCCAACATAGAAAATATTAGTATTATTTGGATCATAAGTAATACAAGAAACAGCTAAATTTTCAGGAATATTTACTCTTGTCCAAGTTGAAGTAGCGTTAGAAATATTAGTATTTTTCCATAATCCACCACTAACTCCTCCAGCAAATACAGTTTCTTTTGTTGGGTCGTTAGGGCTAAACATGATTGCTCTTGTTCTTCCACCTACATTTGTAGGACCTCTTTCTACCCAACTGTTATCTACTGCATCGCCAGGAACTCTTCCTGTGGCTAAAATGCGTTGTCTTTCAATCTCTAAGGATCTTCTAACTGCCGAAATATTTTCAGGAGTTGGCCTTCCTAAAGTTGGGCTAATTGACATTTCCCACTCATTTTCGTAATATTTATTTGGAGGAAGACCGTTTTGTTTTCTTTCGTCCTTAGACATAGCCATTACCTTTTTGAAAGGGCTATTGTTCTGAAAGTAAGCAAGTTTTTCTCTTAATTCTTTGGTTTTTCTGTCTGGTTTAGCATCCTTAACTTTCTTCTTGAAAGTTGAAGCAGAAGTAGTATTGGCTTCTTTTGCTGTTTCAGAATTAACAGCAATTTTAGTGTCTTGCTCTAATTTTGATTGGGAAAATCCAGTAACAAAAATTGCCAATAAGCAAATTGGTAAAAATAAATTTCTTTTCATTTTTGGGTTTTTAGGGGTATTAAATAATATGTAAAAATAATATTAAATTCTGTATAATAAAATAATATACGTAAATCCTTGATAATTTAACTTTTAGAGGCTGTAATCGTGTTGTATAAAATATAAGCATTTCCATCCGTAAGTAGGGAAATAAAGTGGCAAATATGAAGCAATCTATCGTATAAATTCTCCTTTTCAACTTTGAATTTTTCTGGGAGTAGTTGCATTACTAATTTATCAAAATTAGATGCTTTTCCATCAAAATCATTATTAAAAGCTGTTATAAACTTATCTAATAACGTGTTTATTATCTGATAACCAGTCAATTCCTTTTCGATAACTTCCCGACTTTGATAAATATTTTTCACACTCAGTTTGATAATATCATCCATTTGTGCTTTGTATTTGCTTTTATCCGTCAATGCAAATGGGAATTTTCCTTCTAAAATTGCAACTTCATTTTCAATAAAAACCTTCACAGCATCGTTAATCAAACTTCCAATTGCTAGTGCTCGCAAATAGCTAATACGATCTTCTTTTGTTGTTAATGTATTGTATTTATTAGTGTCAATACTGTCTTTTACCAATTTTATTAGATATTCTAAGGCATAATCTTCAGAAACCAATCCAAGGTTCATCCCGTCTTCAAAATCGATAATAGTATAACAGATATCATCAGCAGCTTCAACCAAATAGGCTAAAGGATGTCTTTCAAAACCAATATCATTTCCGGTTTTATTAGAAATCATTCCCAATTCTGACGCTACCTCTTTAAAAAAAGTCACATCCGATTGAAAGAAACCATACTTTTTATCGGCTATATCCGAAGTTGGTTTTTTTGGCAAACTCTCTTTTGGATATTTCATATAAGCACCAAGCGTTGCATACGAAATTCTCAATCCGCCCTCATTTCCTGGTCTTGAACTCGTTAAAACAGAAAAACCATTGGCATTTCCCTCAAAATCGATGAGGTCCTGCCACTCTTTTTTAGTCAAAGCAGCTTGGTATTTTTGTCCGTTTCCGTTAGAAAAATATTCGCCAATAGCTTTCTCACCAGAATGTCCAAAAGGGGGATTTCCAATATCGTGTGCCAAAGAAGCCGCCGCAACAATTGCCCCAAAATCATTCATTTGGAATCCATGAATTTCTTGTAAATAAGGATATTTTTCAATTATTTTTTTGCCAACTAACCGACCAATAGAACGCCCAACCACAGAAACTTCCAAACTATGCGTTAATCGGGTATGTACAAAATCAGTTTTCGACAACGGAATCACTTGTGTTTTGTCTTGCAAACTTCGAAAGGCTGCAGAAAATATAATTCGGTCATAATCAACCTCAAACCCCAATCGGGTGTCGTCTTGTTCTTTGCGCAATCTCTTGCTAGTGTCGCCTTGGCGCTTGAGAGATAGTAATTGTTCCCACTTCATTATTGTAGATTTCAGGTGTTCAATTTACGAATATACAAAATAGGATTGAAGTTACTTCATCGATATAAATTTAATAAACAATAAATTATTCAGTACGTGCCCTTAAGCGACTTGTCCCTATCAGAAAATATCTTATTTTTGCATAGATTCTGAACGTGTTTCAAGAATTTCTAAAATATAATTATGATACAAAATCCAAAAAGATATACGATTACGGCAGCGTTGCCTTATACAAACGGACCTATTCACATTGGGCATTTAGCAGGTGTTTATGTGCCTTCAGATATTTATTCTCGTTATTTACGATTGCAAGGAAGAGATGTTTTGTTCGTTTGCGGAAGCGATGAACACGGGGTTGCTATTTCAATGAAAGCCAAAAAAGAAGGGGTTTCACCTCAGGAAGTAATTGATAAATACGATGGAATTATTCGGAAATCGTTTGTTGATTTTGGAATTTCTTTCGACAATTATTCGAGAACTTCTTCAAAAATTCATCATGATACAGCATCAGAATTTTTCAAAAAATTATACGATAAAGGCGATTTTATAGAACAAGTTACCGAGCAATTATATGACGCCAAAGCAAATCAATTTTTGGCAGACCGATTTGTGATTGGAACCTGCCCAAAATGTGGTAATGAAGAAGCGTATGGCGACCAATGTGAAAAATGTGGTTCGACATTAAATGCAACTGATTTAATCAACCCAAAATCAACTATTACGGGAGAAACTCCAATAATGAAAGCAACGAAACATTGGTTTTTACCTTTGGATCGTTATGAAGATTTCTTGAAAGAGTGGATTCTGGTTGGACATAAAAACGACTGGAAACCCAATGTTTACGGACAAGTAAAATCTTGGATTGATGGCGGATTAGAACCTCGCGCCGTAACTAGAGATTTAGATTGGGGGATTGATGTTCCAGTTGAAGGTGCTGAAGGGAAAAAATTATACGTGTGGTTTGATGCGCCAATTGGCTATATTTCTGCATCGAAAGAATGGGCATTGCGAGAAGGAAAAGACTGGGAGCCGTATTGGAAAAATGAAGATACAAAATTGGTTCACTTCATTGGAAAAGATAATATCGTTTTCCACTGTATTATTTTTCCGGCGATGTTAAAGGCCGAAGGAAGTTATATTTTACCCGATAATGTTCCTGCAAATGAATTCTTGAATTTGGAAGGAAACAAATTATCCACTTCAAAAAATTGGGCCGTTTGGTTGCACGAATATTTGGAAGAATTTCCAAACCAGCAAGATGTTTTGCGTTATGCTTTAACATCAAATGCGCCAGAAACGAAGGATAATGATTTTACTTGGAAAGATTTTCAGGCGAGAAATAATAATGAATTGGTTGC
>CALPQA020000229.1 GCA_943325595.2 Auritidibacter sp. Marseille-P8566 | reverse complement strand
GGGATAAAAGTCAATTCCGGTCATTTTTTCAATAGCATCAGCAGATACTACAAACGAGTACAAAGGTTCATTACTTTTTTTACTTGGCACTAAAAAAGCGATCATTTTGTATTTCCCATTATAATTACAAAAGAGAATTTTATAAAAATAATTTGGGACTGCGACCTTTTCAAAACCAATTGTAGGTAATCCTTTTTGAAGAATTCCACCAGTTACAACATAAATTCCATTGTATTTTTGAGCCCAATATCTTGTTTTCTCTTCTAATTGTTTCCAAATTCCATCATTGAAATTATGTTTTTGAGGAGAAATATTGGAGGTGAAAAAAGTTTCATCGTAAGCAGCTTCAGAAAATCGCATATCAGCAGCAGCGCACAAATGACCTCTGTCGAATCCTGATTTTTTATAATTGTCCGAAGCAGCCGATTCGGTTCCTACTTTTGGATCTTCAATAAATCTTGGTCTTTTAAAATGTCCGATTCCTTCATCTGAACTTCTTAAAAAGTAAGAAACCCATTCTGCTTGTTCATACTTTTCATTGTACGAAAGCGCATAAAAGCTGTGTTTAATAACTTGATGTGTTGTAGAAGTTGGCAAATAGGCAAATGGCGATTGCTGTTGTAAAATCGTTACACCAGAAGATACTTTAGAATAAAAACCAAAACTTAAAAACAATAAACCAAATAGAAGAAGTAAGAACTTTGGATTTTTCATGAAAAGTAAATTATAAGAGTGCTATTTATCGTCTTTTGCAATCCCATACATTAAAGATTGAAGCACGGAAAGAATAATGCTAAAAAGCAACGCTGTCCAAAAAGAATCTACACTAAAGCCTCCCACAATTTTTGAACACAATAAAATGATAATGGCATTAATTACCAATAAAAACAACCCTAGCGTAAAGACTGTCACGGGCAAGGTGAACAAAATTAATATTGGTTTTACAAAAATATTTAACAATCCTAGAACTATTGCTACAATAATTGAGGTGCCAAAACTATCTACATAAACCCCTTTCATAAAATGAGAAAGCAACATAACTAAAATAGCTGTAATAAGAATTCTAAAAAGTAGCGCCATAAATATCTGATTTTGTTTTATATAAATTTAAGAAATAAATTTGACTTCTCACTTATTTTAAAAATTCTAATGTTAATTCTAAAAATTCTTGTGGTTTTTCGGCATGAAGCCAATGCCCAACTTCCGATATAGTTTTGATTTCAGCTTTCGGAAAATGGTATTTTATGTTTTCAAAATCCGCATCTAAAATATAATTTGAACTGCCACCCCGAATGAATAAAGTAGGATTTTCAAATCGAGCATTTTCAGGAAGTGCCGTTCCTATTTGGTCAATTTGTTTGTTGAAAACTTGCAAATTAAAGCGGAAAGCCAATTGTCCTGGTTCTACCCAATACAAACTTTTTAATAAAAATTGACGTGTTCCAAAATCAGAAATATATTTGGAGAGGATTTCCTCTACTTCGTTTCTACTTGGTTTTAAGGAAAAATCTATGGCGTTCAAACCTTCCAAAATAGATTGGTGGTGTTGTGGATAAAATTTTGGACCAATGTCTGCAACTACCAATTTATTTACCAATTCAGGATATTTTGTTGCTAAAAGCATTGCTACTTTTCCACCCATAGAATGTCCTATACAATCTATTTTTTCTAAATTATTGGCATTACAATAGTCTAAAACGTCTTGAACCATAACATCATAATTGAAAATATCGGAATGGAAACTTCGACCGTGGTTGCGCAAATCAAGCAGATGTACTTGAAAACCATCTTGAGCGTACTGCGTTCCAAGGGTTTTCCAATTGTCTGACATTCCAAGAAATCCGTGGAGGATTAATAATGGCTTTCCTTGGCCTTCAATTTTTGAGTAAAGCATAATTTTAATGTTTGTAGGATGTGCGTGAGGGATGGCAGAGAAAATCCCACGCTTTTTAGCGTGGATTGTAGCGCACAGCCCGACCCTTGTGGTCACGCCCAAATTATTATTTTAATTTTTGCAAATACATATTTACAACGTTGTCTAAACCAAGGTATAATGCCTCGCAAATTAGGGCGTGACCAATGGAAACCTCGAGTAAATTGGGGATATTTTGTTTAAAAAAGAGGATGTTTTCCAAACTCAAATCGTGTCCAGCGTTGATTCCTAATCCCAATTCGTTGGCCAAATTTGCAGCAGCAACATAAGGTGCAATTCCATTTTTGTTGCCTAAACCGTATTCGTGGGCAAAACTTTCGGTGTACAACTCAATTCTATCGGCACCAATTAGTGCTGCGCCTTGAATCATTTCTAAAGTTGGGTCTACAAAAACGGAAGTTCTGATTCCGTTTCGTTGAAATTCTTGTACAATTTCTGTTAGAAAATCTTTGTTTTTGATGGTATCCCAACCTGCATTCGACGTAATTGCATCGTTTGCATCAGGAACGAGTGTCACTTGCGTTGGTTTTATTTCTAGAACCAAATCGATAAAATTTCGTTCTGGATTTCCTTCAATATTGTATTCGGTATACACAATTGCCTTTAAATCGCGGGCATCTTGATAGCGAATATGACGCTCATCTGGACGTGGGTGGATTGTAATTCCCTGTGCACCAAACTTTTGTATGTCTTTGGCAACTTGCAATAGATCCGGAACATTTCCGCCACGTGCATTGCGTAAAGTGGCAATTTTATTGATATTAACGCTTAATTTTGTCATTGAAATAGAGGTGTGAAAAAAAATAATTGAAAATCTTTACAAAAATACAAAGTAAAATAGGTTGATTTGTCCTAAATTTTGATTATTTTGCATACATAAACTAAATTTTCCATGTTAGAAATTAACGCGTATATAAACAATGATTTCAAGGCAATTGACAGTTTGGACACCGTCGAAACTGTGCAAGAATTCTTTGGTGAAGTTCATTTTTCTCATTTTCCCGTGGTTGAAGAAGGAATTTACATCGGCAGTATCGCGGCTGATGATATTGACGCGTTTGAATTTGACAAAAAAATATCGGATTACAGATATGCTCTAAATGGTTTTTTTGCTCGAAAAAATATGTTTTGGTTGGATGTTTTAGAAATATTTGCTAGAAATCAAACGACCATTATTCCTGTTCTCGATAACTTGAATAAATATGTGGGTTACTATGAAATTACGGATGTAATAAAAAATTTCTACGAGACTCCATTTGTAAATGAATTGGGTGGAATAATAGTTGTAGAAAAAGGAGTTTTGGATTTTTCGATGAGTCAGGTAGTTCAAATTGTGGAAAGTAACCAAGGAAAAGTTTTGGGAATTTACATTTCTGAGGCAACTACAGATAAAATTCAGGTAACTATTAAATTGGCTTTGGGAGGATTGAATGAGATTATTCAAACTTTCAGACGCTATGGTTTCGAAATTATATCACAACACCAAGAAGATACTTATATTATCAATTTAAAAGAACGTTCGGATTATTTGGACAAATATTTAAACATATAACTTGTTTCATTAAAAGCAAAAACTAATTTTATAATTACAATGAAGGTAGCGATTTACGGACAATATTATCAAAATAGTACCGAGCCAATTATTAGAGATATTTTTGTTTTTTTTAATGAAAATAACGTTGAAATGGTAATTGAGTCTGAATTTCTCAAGCTCTTGTACGAAAAACAAATCATAAAAAAAGAGTACAAAACCTTTCATTCCTATTCTGAATTAGATTCTAGTTTTGACATTATGATTAGCATTGGTGGCGATGGGACCATTTTGAGAGCAGCCACTTTGGTTCGGGATTCTGGTATTCCCATTCTTGGAGTAAATGCAGGAAGATTGGGGTTTTTGGCGATGGTTCAAAAAGATGAAATCTCGGAATTCTTGCAATTTGTAATTGAAAAAAAATATTCGATTTCAGAAAGAACGCTAATTAGTTTGACAAGTTCTACTGAAATTTCAAACATTGAAGACCTTAATTTTGCGATGAACGAAATATCGGTAAGTCGAAAAGACACCACTTCAATGATAACAATTGAAACCTATTTAGACGGTGAATTCCTAAATTCATATTGGGCAGATGGATTGATTATCGCCACTCCTACAGGTTCTACGGGTTATTCGATGAGTTGTGGCGGTCCGATTTTGACTCCAAATGTTAAAAGTTTAGTAATTACTCCAATAGCACCCCACAACCTAAACGCAAGACCACTTGTCATTACAGACGATACTGAAATTAGACTTAAGATATCAGGTCGTGAAGACCAATACCTTGTTTCACTGGATTCTCGAATTGCAACTGTAAAAAACGAATCTGTATTGACAATCAAAAAGACCCCTTTCAAAATCAATATGGTCGAAATTCAGGAAGAAACTTTTCTAAAAACCTTGCGAAACAAATTACTTTGGGGAGAAGATAAGAGAAACTAACTTATTTTCTGCTAAAGGCTATACTACAATTGCGCAATTTTCGTT
>CALPQA020000228.1 GCA_943325595.2 Auritidibacter sp. Marseille-P8566 | reverse complement strand
CAAATTGGGAATGTAATTATTGAAGACAATGTAAATATAGGCTCTTGTACAACAATTGATAAAGCCACAATGGGCTCTACAATTATTAGAAAAGGAGTAAAGCTAGACAATCAAATTCAGGTTGCTCATAATGTTGAAATTGGTGAAAATACAGTGATTGCAGCACAAACAGGAATTGCTGGTTCGACAAAAATTGGTAAAAACTGTATGATTGGAGGGCAAGTTGGCGTGGCCGGACATTTAACTATTGGCGATAATGTTCGTATTCAGGCGCAATCAGGAATTGGAAGAAATATTAAAGACGGAGAAATAGTTCAAGGTAGTCCGGCATTTGGATATACCGATTTTAGTAAATCGTATGTACATTTCAAGAACTTGCCAAAAATTATGAATGAATTTGAAGAATTGAAAAAAAATAACAAATAATCAAAATAGATGATGGTGAAACAAAAAACCATAAGCAATGAAATTTCCCTTATGGGTGTTGGGTTGCACACTGGAAAAGATGTAAAAATGACTTTCAAGCCAGCTCCAATAAACAGCGGGTTTTCATTCGTAAGAATTGATTTAGAAGGTTCGCCAATAATTGAAGCAGATGCTAATTATGTAGTTAATACGCAACGCGGAACCAATTTAGAGAAGTTAGGAGTTAAAATACAAACTCCAGAACACGTTTTGGCCGCTTTAATAGGTTGTGATTTAGATAACATAATTATAGAATTGGATTCTTCTGAATTGCCGATAATGGATGGGTCATCAAAATATTTTGTTGAAGCAATTGAAAAGGCAGAAATAGTTGAACAAGATGCCGTTAGAAAATATTATGTAGTTAAGGAAGTTATTTCTTTTTCTGACGAAGCCACTGGAAGTGAAATTATAGTGATGCCTTGTGATGACTATCAAGTTACAGCAATGGTTGACTTTGGAACGAAAGTTTTGGGGACACAAAATGCAACTATGAAAAGTATTTCTGATTTTAAATCTGAAATCGCTGATTCCCGAACTTTTAGTTTTTTACATGAATTAGAATCACTTTTAGACAATGGATTAATAAAAGGAGGTGATTTAAATAACGCAATCGTATATGTAGATAAGGAAATTTCTGAAACTACAATGGAAAATTTAAAACGTGCTTTTGGAAAAGACCAGATTACAGTTAAACCAAATGGAATATTAGACAATCTAACTTTGCATTATCCAAATGAAGCTGCTCGACATAAATTATTAGATGTAATTGGGGATTTGGCCTTAATAGGAACTCGTATTAAAGGAAAAATTATTGCGAATAAACCAGGACATTTTGTAAATACACAATTCGCAAAAAAAATGGCAAAAATTATTAAAATCGAACAGCGAAATCAAGTTCCTGTTTATGATTTAAATTTGGAGCCATTGATGGATATTCATAAAATCATGAGTATTTTGCCGCACCGACCTCCATTTTTATTCTTAGATCGAATAATCGAAATGTCGGAAAGCCATATTGTGGGAATGAAAAATGTAACAATGAACGAAAGTTTTTTTGTAGGTCATTTCCCAGGAGCTCCAGTAATGCCAGGTGTTATTATTGTTGAAGCAATGGCACAAACGGGTGGAATTCTTGTGTTGAGTACCGTTCCAGATCCAGAAAATTACTTGACTTATTTTATGAAAATTGATAATGTTAAGTTCAAACATAAAGTTCTTCCAGGAGATACTTTGACCTTTAAATGCGAATTAATCACAGCCATACGAAGAGGAATTTGTCACATGCAAGCGCATGCTTATGCTAACGGAAAGTTAGTTGCTGAAGCTGAATTGATGGCTCAAATTGCTAAAAAACAATAATTTTTTTGTTGATTTGGTTAATCGTTAATTCGAATTAATCAATTAGACAGTTAAACGATAAATAAAAAATATGAATCAACCACTAGCATACGTTCACCCAGGTGCAAAAATTGCCAAAAACGTAGTAATAGAGCCCTTCACAACCATTCATAATAATGTTGTAATTGGAGACGGAACTTGGATTGGGTCCAATGTTACCATAATGGAAGGTGCAAGAATAGGCAAGAACTGTAATATTTTTCCAGGAGCTGTTATTTCTGCAGTTCCACAAGATTTAAAATTTGGAGGAGAAGATTCTCTAGCGATAATTGGAGATAATTGTACCATTCGAGAATGTGTAACTATCAACAGAGGAACAATTGCTTCGGGTCAAACCACCTTAGGGAATAACTGTTTGGTTATGGCTACTGCGCACATTGCTCACGATTGTCATATTGGAGATAATGCAATTATTGTTAACGGAGTTGCACTTGCAGGTCACGTAATAGTTGGTAAGTATGCAATTATTGGAGGGTTAGCAGCAATTCATCAGTTCATTCATATTGGAGATCACGCAATGATTTCTGGAGGTTCTTTAGTTAGAAAAGACGTTCCGCCATTTACAAAAGCGGCAAAAGAACCATTGTCGTATGTTGGAATAAACTCTGTGGGATTAAGACGAAGAGGTTTTACAACTGAGAAAATCAGAGAAATTCAAGAGATTTATAGAATTTTATACCAAAAGAATTACAATACAACTCAGGCTATCGGAATTATCGAAGCTGAAATGGAAGCAACACCTGAGCGTGACGAGATATTAGATTTCATCAGAAATTCGTCACGAGGAGTTATGAAAGGCTATTCTGGGAATTATTAAATAGCAATAAGCTTAAAGCAATAAGCCTTAGACAAAAACAAATATTAACTAACATGATAGTGCTTAAAGCTTTATGCCTATCGCCTAAAACCATAAAAAAATGGCATCTACATCAGATATAAAAAACGGATTATGTATCAAATACAATAATGATATATACAAAATCATAGAATTTTTGCACGTTAAACCAGGAAAAGGACCTGCTTTCGTTCGAACCAAATTAAGAAGCTTAACTAACGGAAAGGTATTGGACAATACATTTTCTGCAGGTCACAAAATCGACGAAGTTCGTGTTGAAAACCATAAATTTCAATATTTATACCCAGAGGGTGATGTTTTTCATTTCATGAACATTGAGACATTTGAACAAATCTCTTTAAATAAAAACATATTAGATTCTCCAGGTTTATTAAAAGAAGGAGAAAATGTAATGGTAAGTATCAATACTGAAACAGATTTACCACTTTCTGTTGATATGCCCGCTTCTGTGGTACTTGAAGTTACTTATGCAGAGCCAGGAATTAAAGGAAATACAGCTACAAATGCAACAAAATCAGCAACAGTTGAAACGGGTGCATCAGTAAACGTTCCTTTGTTTATAAATGAAGGTGATAAAATTAAAATTGATACAGCATCAGGTTCTTATATGGAACGTGTTAAGGAATAATTAAATTAGTCTAAAGTCAAATGTCTCAAAGTCGAATGAAATAGGCGATTAGATAATAGACTAAGAGAAATTAGATTTTGAAAAGAGTCGATAGCCGAAAGAAAAAGTATAAAAAGTCATTAAATATAAAATCGCATTTACAATTAGATTAAATAAAAATGAAATTCCCAAAAACCTACCTTTTGCAAGAAATTGCCGCAATTATTGATTGCGAATTTGTTGGCGATGCAAATTTTCCCGTCCATGGGATGAATGAAATTCATGTTGTAGAGCAAGGAGATATTGTTTTTGTAGATCATCCCAAATATTACGACAAAGCATTGCAATCTGCGGCAACTATAATTTTAATCAATAAAAATGTAGCTTGTCCAGAAGGAAAAGCACTGTTAATTTCAGATGATCCATTTAGAGATTTTAATAAGTTAACCAAACATTTCAAACCTTTTCAATTTTCTAATGTATCAATTGCTACTTCAGCTAAAATAGGAGAGGGAACTGTAATTCAGCCTAATACATTTGTTGGGAATAATGTTATAATTGGAAAAAATTGTTTAATCCATTCGAATGTATCAATTTACGATCACACAATTATTGGTGATAATGTAATCATTCACGCAGGGACAATTCTTGGAGCGGATGCTTTTTATTACAAAAAAAGAGCAGAAGGTTTCGACCAATTAATTTCTGGCGGACGCGTTGTTATTGAAAATAATGTTGGTATTGGCGCTTTGTGCACTATAGATAAAGGTGTTACAGGCGATACAACTATTGGTGAAGGAACGAAAATTGATAATCAAGTTCATGTTGGCCATGATACAGTTATTGGTAAAAAGTGTTTAATTGCTTCTCAAACAGGAATTGCGGGTTGCGTAATAATAGAAGATGAAGTTACGCTTTGGGGGCAAGTAGGAACCACAAGCGGTATCACCATTGGTAAAAAAGCGGTAGTATTGGGGCAAACCGGTGTAACCAAATCGATAGAAGGAGGAAAAAGCTATTTTGGAACTCCTGTTGAGGAATCTCGTGAAAAATTGAAACAGCTTGCCAACATAAAGAAAATACCAGAAATACTTCTTAAACTGAAATAATTATGAATGCAAAAAAAATTGTACTTGATTTTT
>CALPQA020000227.1 GCA_943325595.2 Auritidibacter sp. Marseille-P8566 | reverse complement strand
TTGTTAGTGTTGGACACTCCCAAACCAAGGGAATGTTCAGTTATGACCCACTTGTTAATTTAGAAAATTTTGACAAAAGCAATGTTTATTGGGGTTATTTTTTAGGCTTTAACTCTTATGGCTTTAAAATTGACTATAAGAATTTGCAGCCAAAAGAAATACAAGTTGAAAATACCACGGGATTTAATGTGGGATTAGTCGCTGATTTACGCCTTCACGAATATGTCAATTTACGTTTCGAACCCGGATTGTATTATACCCAAAGAAACTTGACTTTCCCTAATTTTACCAGTGAGTTGGATTCTTATAGAGAAGTAAAATCAACCTACATACATTTTCCGTTATTGCTGAAATTTTCCGCTTTAAGAACTGGAAATGTGCGTCCGTATCTTGAAGGCGGACTCTCTACAACTTTGAATTTAGGAAGCAACGCAAAATCAAAAGACGACAATTTGCAACAGCGATTCAGAATGAAACAATGGTCAACGAATTACGAAATTGGTTTTGGAGTTGATTTATATTTTGAATATTTCAAGTTTTCGCCATCAATTCGAGGTGTTTTTGGAATGAAAGACGAATTAATTCGGGATGACAATCCAAATAGTCCATGGACCTCTAATATAGAATCGCTAAAAACAAGAGCCATTCTTATCAATTTTACTTTTCACTAAAAAAGTGTCACAATACATTTCAAGGGTAAATATACTCTAGCTCATTCTTCTAAATTCACTTAAAATAATTGCGGTTGCTGTGGCTACATTCAAGCTTTCTGTTTGTTGCAAATCGCCAAAACGAGGAATTGTCAATCTGTTTTTTATTATTTTTTCAATGCTTTCAGAAATTCCATTGGCTTCATTTCCCATCACAATTACTGCTTCTTTTGGTAAAGTTTCGTTATAAATAGTACTGCCATCCATAAAAGTTCCAAAAACCGGAAGTGTCGTTTTTTGTAAAAACAAATTCAAATCTATATAACTCACATTAACTCTTGCGATAGAACCCATAGTGGCTTGCACAACTTTTGGGTTGTAAATGTCAACTGTTTGTTCCGAACAAATCACCTGTGAAATTCCAAACCAATCGCATAATCTCAAAATAGTTCCTAAATTTCCGGGATCCCGAATATCATCTAAAGCGATGATTAATCCTTGCTCAATTATTGGCTTGACCGATGGGATTTTGAAAACTGCCAAACAATTATTTGGAGTTGATAAAGCACTTATTTTCTTTAGGTCACTTTCTGAAATTATAGTTTTAAAGCTGTTGCCAACATCCTCAAAAAGAGGTTCTGTGCTATACAAATGTTCTAATGTAAAGTTGGATTTCAACAATTCCTGAATTACTTTTACACCTTCGGCAAAGAACAATTGATTTGCAAAACGAAACTTTTTTTGCTGCAAACTCGATATTAACTTTATTTGGTTTTTACTAACCATAGAAATAATGTACTTTTGATTAAATATTTCACAACAATTGAGAAACCAGACTACAAAAATATCATTATTTATTCTAATTGCAGTATTTATATCTGCGTGTAACACTTTGAAAAGAGTTCCCGAGGGGAAATTGCTGCTTACAAAAAATGAAATTTCTGTAAATGGCAAGAAGGAAAAGAATGAAGATGTTACCATACAATTGTACCAAAAAACAAATACTTCCTTTTTGGGTTACCGCCTAAGATTGAACATATATAATTTGGCCACCCCAAACCCAGATTCTATTTACAAGTCTAAATTCATCAAAAATCCTGAAAAATATACTCGTTTATCGAAATGGCTTTCAAAGAAACAAGTTGACCGGTTAGGGAAATCATTCTACTATTCTGGAATTCATAATTTTTTGAAAAAAACGGGAGAAGCTCCGGTAATTTTGGACGAAAAAAGCACCAGTCGTTCTTTGCAAAGGTTAGAATCCTATTATTTTGATAAGGGATATTTCAACATAAAAGGCAGTTACAAAATCGATTCTATCGGCAAAAAGAAGGCCCGCATTAAATATACCCTTACAACTGGAAACCCTTTTGTTTTAGACACCATAAATGCTAAAATAAATACGCCAGCATTGGATTCATTATACAATAAAAGCAAACATTTAACTTATCTAAAGTCGGGTAGTCAATATAAAAAAACAGATTTTGATGCCGAAAGAAATCGGATTACAACTGATTTCAGGAATAGTGGTGCCTACTATTTTCAGCAAAATTATGTGAATTATGGCATTGACACTTTAAATTTAAATAAGAAAGCAAATATCGATATTAACATTGAAAATCAATCCTTTAGAGAGGGTGATTCAACAAAGATAATGCCTTTTAAATTGTATAAAATTAGTGACATTAATATTTATACCGACAATTTAACTACAAAAGACAAAACACAAATTTCTGATAGTATAACCTATAATAATTTCCATTTGTATAGTAAAAGGAAACTCAAATTCAGACCAAAAGCAATTACAGATGCCGTTTTTATTACCAAAGGAAGTTACTTTTCAGATACCAAAACAACTTTAACATCAAGGGCTTTGGGCAACTTGAGAGTTTTTAATTATCCGTCCATTCAGTATGCTGTAGATCCAAGAGATTCTACTTCAAATTCGCTAATTGCCAATATTTATTTGGCTCCTAGAAAAAAATTAAGTTTGGTTAATACGTTTGACTTTACACATTCAGCCATTCAAGATATTGGTATTTTATGGAGCCCTTCTATTTCAATACGGAATATTTTTCGGGGTGCAGAAACATTAGAAATTGCAGGACGTGGTAATATTGGTTCATCAAAAGAAGTATCAAATATTAAAAACAATTTTTTCAATGTTTCTGAATATGGTATAGACGTGAAATTGCATTTCCCGAGATTGTTTTTTCCTTTCAAAACAGATAAAATTATTCCGAAAAGCATGCTTCCCTTTACGAGTTTTGCCATTGGTTATTCAAAACAAGAAAACATTGGTTTAGATAAAGAAAATTTCACGAGTTCCATGAATTACAATTGGAATCCAAAGAAAAATATCAATGCCCGTTTTGAACTATTGAATATACAATTTGTAAAAAATGTAAATATTAGCAATTACTTCAATATCTATAAATCTTCCTATAATGTATTGAATTCATTGGCAAAAAACCCTAGTTACGGCGTGAATTTAAATTATTTTAATGATAATAATGATTTGAAAATAGAAAGCGGAACCAATGGATTTATAAATGACGTTTTGGGTTCAAGCCCAACCGTTATTCCTAGTACAGCCGATTACAAAACCATCCGAAGTATTGAAGAGCGAAGAAGTCGTTTGACAGAAAATGATTTGATAATTTCCTCAAGTTATTCGTATTCTCAAACTACTAAAAAAGATCAAAACGATAATGATTTTATGATTTTCAGAGGGAAGGTAGAATCGGCAGGAAACCTATTATCCTTACTTGCTCGTGCATCAAAACAATTAAAAAACCAAAACGGTAACAATACGTTTTTTGAAGTTCAATATTCACAATATGTAAAATTAGAAGGGGAATTTATTAAGCTTTGGGATCTTCATCACAAGAGAATTCTTGCCATTCGAAGTTTTGCTGGAATTGCTATTCCTTATGGAAATTCTGATGACATTCCTTTTTCGAGAAGTTATTTTGCAGGCGGTACCAATGACAACAGAGGATGGCAGTCTTATGGGTTGGGTCCAGGAGCCAGTGGAGGAATCAACGATTTTAACGAAGCGAATTTAAAATTAGCTTTAAGTGCTGAGCTTCGATTCAATCTGATTGGGCAACTTAACGGTGCTGTGTTTGTAGATGCAGGAAATATTTGGAACGTTTTAGATAATGTCGATGATGAAAAATCGGTTTTTACAGGTTTCAATTCACTAAAAAATAGTGCTGTTGGTTCGGGATTTGGATTCAGATATGATTTTAGTTTTTTTGTAGTTCGATTGGATTTGGGCTTTAAAACCTACAATCCTGCTGAAAATGAAGGCAATAGATGGTTCCGAGATTATAATTTTAGCCATTCAGTTGTAAATATTGGAATAAATTACCCGTTCTAATTTTATAAATTATTAATTTTGCAATATTTAACTTTTAAAAAACACAACATGTCACACAACATTAAAGCCGGAGTAGCAACTGGAGATTCAGTTCAAGAAATTTTTAGCTATGCAAAAGAAAAAGGATTTGCACTTCCTGCAATAAACGTAACCGGTTCAAGCACTATTAATGGTGTTTTAGAAACTGCAGCAAAACTAAATGCTCCTGTAATTATTCAATTTTCTAACGGAGGTTGTATTTTTAATGCTGGAAAAGGGTTGTCAAATGCAAATGAAAAAGCAGCTATTTTAGGTGGTATTGCTGGTGCAAAACACGTTCATACTTTAGCAGAAGCTTACGGAGCAACTGTAATTCTTCATACTGACCACTGTGCAAAAAAATTATTACCTTGGATTGACGGTTTATTAGATGCTAGTGAAATTCATTTTGCCGAAACTGGAAAACCACTTTA
>CALPQA020000226.1 GCA_943325595.2 Auritidibacter sp. Marseille-P8566 | reverse complement strand
CCCTTTGAATGGATTTTCTTCTTTTTTAATAGCCATTTCGTTCAGTACAAAATCTTCAATATAAGTAGTGAATCCTTCATCCATCCAAGGATGTTTCGATTCATTTGAAGCCAATACTTGTTGAAACCAAGAATGCGCCAATTCATGGGTTGCCGTTCCCAAAATTCCTTCTAGTGTTCCATTTCCTAACATCAACGTGCACATGGCATATTCCATCCCGCCGTCGCCACCCTGTATAAAAGAGTATTGTTTATAGGGATAATTCCCTATTTTCTGGTTGTAAAAATCCATTACACGAACCATTAGAGCTTCTAGTTTTTTCCAGTTTTCTGCTATTTTTGGGTCGTTTTTATACAGGAAATGCAAATCTACATTCTTAGGTCCTTTAATCAAATCATGAATGTAATTTTTATCGGCTGCCCAAGTAAAATCGTGCACATTTGGCGCAATAAAATGCCAAGATAGTGTTTTTGTTTTCTTTGGATAAACCACATTTATTCCGATATCTTGATAGCCATGACCAATTTCGTTTTTGTTTTGCAAATAACCAGAACCGCCTAAAACATAGTCTTTATCAATGGTAATATTCACATCAAAATCACCCCAAACGCCATGAAATTCCCTTGCAATATAAGGGTCTGCGTGCCATCCTTCAAAATCAAATTCGGCAATTTTCGGATACCATTGCGCCATCGAAAGTTCTACACCTTCTTTGTTATTTCGTCCCGAACGGCGAATTTGAACGGGAACTTGCCCTTCAAAATCTAAAGTGAAAGTTGTTTTTTCTCCTGGTAAAATGGCTTTTGCCAAAGTAACTTCGAGAATAGTTTCCACTTCTTTTGCGATAGCGGTAACTCCATCTTGTTTGAAATTTGAAACATGCAAAAAGCCAATTTCATTTGGTTTCAAGTTTTTAATTCGGCTTTCTTTGACTTCTTTATCGCCAATTTTTATTTTATTGACCATTCTCCCATCAGGGTCTTTGATGTTTTGCAAACGCATGTCCATCTCACTTCCAGGTTGAAACGCATTATTATACAAATGATAAAACACTTTTTTCAGTGTATCCGAAGAATTATTGGTATAAACCAATTCTTGTTTTCCTTTATACAAATAGGTTTTTACATCCATGGAAACATCCATTTTGTAGGCTGCTTTTTGCTGCCAATAGGTTGAATTTTGAGAAATAACTTTCCCGAAACTTAAAAGAATCAAAGAAAGGAACAAGAATTTTTTCATATTTTTAAGAATTGAAGTTGTTCAGATAGTTTTAAAATAAAAATAAGCTTGCCGAAATGTATAAAATTCCTGCAAGCTTATTAATATATTTTATTAAAACTTATCCTTTTACTTTTTTAGCAACTGGTTTTTTAGCCATTTTTTCTGCCATTACCATTGCATTATAAGCATTTACAATTTTTCCCGATTTTGATAAATCAGAAAATTGGCGAGAGTCTTTATCATCTCCCCCCACAGTTACTTTTGTTGTTATTGCCGTTCCAGAATCCATCAAAATGTGTTTCACTTGTTTTGCAGATAATGTTGGATAATACGAACGAATTAAAGCTGCAACTCCCGCTACATTTGGCGATGCCATTGAAGTTCCTTGTAAAAACTGGTACGTGTTATTTGGTGTTGAAGCATAGATTTTTACTCCAGGAGCAAATACATCAACATTTAATTTACCGTAGTTAGAGAAATCAGCAACTACTTTTGTACCATATTCATAATTTAAGGCACCAACTGTAATCATGTTGTCAGCAAATTCTGTTTTTTTATCATCAGAATCATTAGGAAAATTATTTTCTGTGTCAATATCTTTAGCGTCATTTCCAGCAGCATGAACTATTAATACATCTTTTGATTCAGCATATTTTATTGCGTCATAAACCCATTGTTTGTGAGGAGAAAACGCTTTTCCAAAACTACCATTGATTACTTTTGCACCATTATCTACTGCATAACGAATTCCAAGCGCAATGTCTTTGTCATATTCATCACCGTCTGGAACGGCACGAACAGTAAGAATTTGAACATTATTAGCAATTCCATCTCCGCCGATATTGTTGTTTCTAGTTTGAGCAACAATTCCCGCAACGTGAGTTCCGTGAAGAATTTCTTCTTTGTCTGGACCCATAACATTGTTGTTACCGTATTTTGTGTCCTTAATATCGTCTGGATTGTCACCTAAAACGCTTCTATAATTAGTTTTTAAATTGTCACCACTTAAAACATTTGTATAGGTGTCTAATTCTTTTTGTATTTCTTTTTTTAATTCAGCAACGCTCAAGCCGTAAGCTAACATTTGTTTCATAATCCCTTTGCTTTGGATCATCTCTGGGTCTTTTGAATCAATTGCATCTAAATCTTCAGCAGTATAAGATGGTTTTCCGAGCAATTTTACTAATGCTTCATCTGCTTTTGTAGTCCCGTTTAAAGCGCGTTGAATTTGAGTTATTGTTTGATTGGCTTCCTCAATTTTTTTATCATTTATGCTTTTTGCATCTAAATACGTAGCTTCGTCAACTAAACTTTTGTTGTTGATGATTCTTTCGTATTCTAAATGTTCTTTTGTAATATTTCCTAGAAAATTCCAACCGTGAATGTCGTCTATATAACCGTTTTTGTCATCATCAATTCCGTTTCCAGCAATTTCTTTTTTGTTCGTCCAAACCACAGATTTCAAATCTTCGTGTTCAATATCAACACCAGAATCGACAATCCCAACAATTACTGAAACTCCTTTTTTGCCTTTCAATAATTCGGCATAAACCTTATCAACGCTCATTCCGGGAATGCTGTCTTTTGATAAATCAAGGTGGCTCCATCTTTTTAATTGCACTTCACTAAGCGCCCCCTTTTTTGCAACAACTACTTTTTCTGCAGTTTGAGCATTTGCTGATAGCGACACGGTTAATGCTGCAAAAAGCGATAAATAAGTTAATTTGATTACATTCATTTTTTGGTGATTTTATTTAATTTTCGGTTCAAAAATACTTTAAGAAATTGAATTATACGATATTGATTAACACTATTTTAAGATGTCGTTGCAAGTGAATTTTTCTTTCAATCGAACTCCTTTTTCTGTTTTTTCGACAGTAATAATTTCATTGTGCGCATCGTGTTCCAAAAATAAATAGTAATTATTATCGGCCGCAGCATTCATGAATTTTGCTTTTTCATCCATTGTCAATAGCGGTCTTGTGTCGTATCCCATTACATACGGAATGGGCACGTGTCCGGCTGTTGCCAATAAATCAGCACAAAACACAATCGTTTTATCTTGGTATTTTATGTGTGGAATCATCTGTTTTTCAGTATGTCCATCGGCAAAGAAAATTCCAAATCCAAGTTCTGATTTTTCAAGGAAATCACCTTCTGGTTTAGGAATAAAATGCAACTGTCCACTTTCTTGAATAGGAATAATATTTTCGTGTAAGAAAGACGCTTTTTCACGTGGATTTGGTTTTGTTGCCCATTCCCAATGGTTTTCATTTGTCCAATATTTCGCATTTTTAAAAGCAATTTCATATCCCGTTTTATCAGCATTCCATTGTACACTTCCGCCACAATGATCAAAATGCAAATGCGTCATAAAAACATCGGTGATATCGTCTCTGTGAAATCCGTATTTTGCTAATGATTTATCGATAGAATGTGTTCCCCAAAGCGAATAATAACTAAAAAATTTCTCCGATTGTTTGTTTCCCATTCCAGTATCAATCAAAATTAAGCGCTCTCCGTCTTCAATGAGTAAGCATCTTGCGGCAATGTCGATGAGGTTATTTTCATCGGCTGGATTGGTTCTGTTCCAAAGTGTTTTCGGCACAACACCAAACATGGCGCCTCCGTCGAGTTTAAAATTTCCGGATTCTATTGGGTATAATTTCATTGTATTGATTTTATTGATTTGAATACTTTTGCAATTTAAGGAATCGGATTGTGATTATTGGGTTGTTAAATCAATTTTTTCTATACAATTATTAGTTAAAAAGTATTGAAGGAATAGGACAAAAACATTTTATTGTAATATATTTGCTCTTTATTTAGACAAAATCAAAATAAGCTATTTTTTATAAATTTAAAAAATCAAAATAGTTCATTGATTTTCAAATTAAAATTACAGTTTTACTATCATAAAAAATCAGCAAATGATACAAGTATCAGATACAGCAAGTAAAAAAATCGTCGATATGATGAAAGACGATGGTTTTGATGCAGCCATAGATTTCGTTCGTGTGGGCGTAAAAAGCGGTGGTTGCTCGGGTTTGTCATATGAATTAAAATTTGACAAACAAATTGGCGAAACAGATAAAGTTTTTGAAGTTAATAATGTGAAAATTGCAGTCGAAAAAAAATCATTTTTAT
This sequence comes from Auritidibacter sp. Marseille-P8566, assembly GCA_943325595.2. The sequence continues at coordinate 121 of CALPQA020000226.1, read as the reverse complement.
ATTTGGCCGGAACAATTTTAGAATTTTCGGGAGGATTAAACGGAAAAGGATTTGTTTTCAATAATCCAAACGCAAGCCGAACCTGCGGTTGCGGAGAGTCATTCTCACTTTAGTCGAATGT
>CALPQA020000225.1 GCA_943325595.2 Auritidibacter sp. Marseille-P8566 | reverse complement strand
GTATCAACATACGTTTTAGTCGCTTTCTCTGTTGGGAATTTTACATCCGAATTATCATTGAAAGTTCCATCAGTGCTTTTGTTGATTGCATTTTCTTTTAAGGCTTCTGCTGCTAAAGCTCTGTTGGTTTCTGTTGTTAAGTTCAACGCAATAGTATTCTCTGAACCTGTAGCTCTTGTGATTTCTGTTGCTAAACTAGTGTTCAATGCAGTATCTACAGTGGCTCTTGTAGTAGCTTCAGATGTTATATTTGTTGCTAATGTATTGTCTGCTACAGCTCTTGTAGAAGCTTCTGTAGCAATACTTGTTGTCAGTGTAGCATCATTTGCAGCTCTGGTTGCTGCTTCAGTAACTAAGTTAGTTGTTAGAGCTGTATCGGCTGCTGATCGGGTTGCTATTTCAGAAGCTAGTGCTACTGAAGCAGCTGTTGCGCTTGCATCAACGTATGTTTTAGTAGCTTTTTCTGTTGGGAATTTTACATCTGAATTTAATGTAAATGTCCCGTCTGTACTTTTGTTTGCTGCATTTTCTTTTAAGGCTTCTGCCGCTAAGGCTCTAGTTGTTTCTGCGGATAAATCCGAAGCAATTGCATTTTCTGAGGTAGTAGCTCGTATTACTTCTGAAGCCAAACTATTTGATAATGCAGTATCTGCAGCTGCTCTTGTAGTAGCTTCAGATGTAATATTTGTTGCTAAAGTATTGTCTGCAACAGCTCTTGTAGAAGCTTCCGTTGCAATACTTGTTGTGAGTGTAGCATCATCTGCAGCTCTAGTTGCTGCCTCAGTAGCTAAGTTAGTTGTTAAGACTGCATCAGCAGCTGCTCTTGTGGCAATCTCAGAAGCTAATGCAACTGATCCTGCTGTTGCACTTGCATCAACATATGTTTTGGTAGCTTTTTCTGTTGGAAATTTCACATCTGAATTTAATGTAAATGTTCCATCTGTACTTTTGTTTGCTGCATTTTCTTTCAATGCTTCCGCTGCTAAAGCTCGAGTTGTTTCTGTAGCTAAATTCGTAGCAATGGCATTTTCTGATACTGTAGCTCTGGTTACTTCTGTTGCTAAGTTGGTTGCTAAAGTTACTTCAGCTGAAGTTGCTCTATTTACTTCAGTAGCTAAATCGGTTGTCAACGTATTATCAGCAGCTATTCTTGTAGCTTCCTCTGTCGCTAACGCATTGGCAGCAGCCAAAGTACTTGCATCAACATAGGTTTTAACAGATTTTACACTTGAATATTTAATATCCGATGCGCCATCAGCAATAACGCTTGTACTTTTATTAATTAAATCTTCTTTATTTGCTTCAACAGTTGTTGCACGAGCTACTTCTGCAGCTAAATTTGTCGCTAAAACTCCTTCGGCATTTGTAGCTCTTATTGTTTCAGTATTTAAATTTGCCGTTAAAGTTGCATCTGCAGCAGCTCTTGTAACAGCCTCGGCAGATAAATTTGATGCTATTGTATTTTCAGCGTTAGTTGCTCTGATAACTTCTGCTGCTAATGCTGTTGATCCAGCATCTAGATTGGCATCAACATAATCTTTTACAGATTTTACGGTTGGATATTTTATGTCTGAAGTTCCATCTACAATAATACTTGAACTTTTGTTAACCAAATCTTCTTTTGTAGCTTCTGCTCCAACAGCTCTACTAATTTCCGTATTTAAATTGGTCGCAATTACAGCTTCAGCAGCAGTTGCTCTAGCTACCTCGGCAGCTAAAGCCGCTGAACCGATAGAAGAATTTGCATCAACATAGGTTTTAACAGATTTTACGGTTGGATATTTTATGTCAGAAGTTCCGTCAAGAGTTACATCTAAACTTTTATTTACTAAATCTTCTTTAAGGTTTAAAGCTGTTTGAGCAGCTGTACTTACTGGTTTATCAATATCTCTTGTATTATCAACATTTTCAAGGTCTAAATTAGTTTTAGCTCCTAAAACAGTAATTGCATTAGTACCTCCATTTTCAATTGGCACCACTCCTGTAACATTTTCAGCACTTTTAGCAGCAAAAGCGAAAGGCACAGATTCAAAATTTTGGTTGCTAATTTCCACAAAATTATCACATTGCCCAACAATGTCTAATGCTACTTTTAAACTTTTTTGATCGACACTCCAATATATATCAGAAAATGAAGATGCAAAACCTCCTGTTTGATCACCAGAACCAATAACTAAATTCACCATACCAAATTCATCGGTTGTGGTCGTTATTGTTTCTTGGTATTCTGTTTGAGAAAGCGCATCGACAATTGAAAATTGTAAACAAACACTTTTATTTGTTATTGGTGCATTCGTATTATTCACTCCAGGAAGCACTTCTCCATTTGGACTGTAAATTATAGCTTGATATGTAATTCCGTTTGTTTGAGAATAAAATACTGTAGAAACGAATAATAGTAATAGTAGAGTTATCTTTTTCATAATTTTCAATTATTATTTTTTATTAGTATTAATATGAATACCAAATAGAATTTGATTGGTGCTTGTTGTTAGTTTTTCCTGGGAAATATTAAATAGGATTAAACTTTTAGATAAACCATATCCAAAGCTCAAATACCCAAAGTCATTTAATTTATATTTTAATTGAACTCCTGTATTTGGAATAAAAATTAAACCTGAAAATTCATCTTGAGATTTCAAATCATAAATCGCCCCATTTATTTCTTGCTTACCATGAATTATTGTTGACAAGTTCAAACCTGCCTTTAATGATAATTTGAAATTTTTTGTAACCGGAACCGAAAAATTAAGTGCATTATTAACACCTAAATATTTAGTTTCCCATCTATAACTATTCGCCATCGAACCAGCAATAGCATTATACTCGTTAAGATTTATTGCAACTGTGTGAGAAAAACGATTATTTTTTAACGGTCTTGTGTATCCCATCTCAAAGTTTGTACCCGTTCCACTTTGTAAAGAAGTTGTCATGAAACCTTCGTTACTACTAAAATTATATTTTGTAAAATTGCTTCCAGTTAAAAAGTAAACTTCTTGTGAGTAGGAATTAGCAATTGCAATAAGTGCAATTACAAGTAGGTAGATTTTTCTCATTTTGATTTTAATAAATTAGTGGTATAAGTATAATTTTTAGCGGTTAGTTTAACAAAATATTCTCCTTGTGCAAAATCGAGATTGTCAATTGTTAATGTATTGTCAAAAGCCATTTTCTCTTTGTAGTAAACTAGTCTTCCCATTATGTCGAATAAAGAGATTTTGATGGGGCCAGAAATTGGTAAAGAAAAATGAAAGTTAACTTTATCAATAAAAGGATTTGGATATGTAGTTGTGGTAATAGAAATTACTGGAGGACTTTTGATTTTCATTTTGTTGCTTTGAAGAAAGCCTTGACCAACTATTAAATTGCTACCTCTATAATTTCCAATAGCACTTTGTTGACCAACTGATTGTCGGACTGTAATTCCGCCAGAGGTTCTTGTAGTTGTTCCTTGAGAAGAAAGCATTTGATGGTGCAATCTTTGTGAGTAACTCGAAACGGTAATTAATAAAAGTAAAATTATTTTCACTGCTCTATAATTTGAGGGTAATTAATAAGCAATGATACAACGAGAAATTTTCAAAAAAAATAGTTAAAATTTTTGAGCTTGATTTTTATGGGTTTCAGTAACTATTTTTAACTTTTTAGTAAAAGTAAAATGATTAAAACATCGTTTTTTGACACAAAATTAGACATTGTGTAAAAAATATAATGAATTTAAAACAGCATTATATTTAATAAAATTATTTATTTTTTTGTGTCATTTACAATATGAAAATGTTTAAAAAAGAATTATATTTGTGCCGAGTTACGTAACAAATACTAATTAATATTCATTTAATCCCTCTCAGATATTTGCGCTAAAGCAAAATTTGTTTGAATGAAAACCTACTATGATTACAAATTTATTGCTAGTTTTTTCTGGTCTATTAGGCATTATTACTTTATTTATTATTTTATTTGGATATAAAACAAATAAGTTAGTAAATGTTTATTTAGCAATAGTAATATTCTGCATTTCATCCCGATTTATGATGATAGGGATAAATGGAATAACTAACAATAATTTTCTTCAAATCATTATTAGAAATATTAATATTTTCTTTATTTTTTTGGCACCTTGTTTTTATTTATATTTTAAGAATCTAATTACAAGTGAAAAGAACTTCGTTCCTAAAGATTTATTACACTTTCTAATTCCCTTGATTTTTATAATTGAAGGCCGTTTTTCAATTATAGAGAATTTGTTAAATTTTCATTTTTACTTAATTTACTTCTTTATTTTATACATGATTGTTACCAATATTTTAATTTTCTTGATGCTTAAGAAAAATATTTGGAACAAAAAAGGATCCCTTGAAATCGTAGCAAAACAGAACACATTAATAAAAGAATGGTCTAAATATTTATATGTTACCCTGAATTTATTCTCGTTGCGACTGTTAATTTCATTATTCATAGAAAATCGAGATGAAGGAATTATATCAGGCATGTATGGAATTTGGATCACCTCAATTATTTG
>CALPQA020000224.1 GCA_943325595.2 Auritidibacter sp. Marseille-P8566 | reverse complement strand
TACTTTTTTCATCTTACTTAATTATAAAAGGTTAATTATTAATTCGGAGCAAAGATATAAATTTTTTAATAGGTAAAAATTATTTTTTAATTTTTTTTCAAAAAAAGAATTCTTTGCAACTGTTAAATTATTTAACAATTACTGTGCCAAAAATTCAAAACCCTTAAAAAAAGATAAATATTTTTTATTTGCACGTTTATTTGCACCTATTTTACGGCGAAAGGTTTCTTTTTCAGCGTTTTAATTTTTTAGGATGCACCAATTTTAGCTCTTCAATCAAGTTATATGCCCCAGCATACTTATCAATTATGAATAAAACATACCGAATATCAACCATAACATTTCTGCAAATGCTTGGATCGTAGTAAATATCACTCATCGTTCCTTCCCAAACTCTATCAAAATTCAACCCAATTAGGTTTCCATTTGCATCAATTGCTGGACTTCCAGAATTTCCTCCTGTAGTATGATTGGTTCCTATAAAACAAACTGGCATTTTACCATTTTCACCATATTGACCATAATCTTTCTTTTTATACAAGTCAATTAATTTTGCAGGAACATCAAACTCATAATCTCCTGGAATGTATTTTTCCATTGCACCATCTAAATAAGTCACGGGTGTGTATAGGGTAGCGTCTTTTGGAGCATATCCTTTTACCTTTCCATAAGTTACTCTCAAAGTACTATTGGCATCTGGAAACATTCTGACGTTTTTATTTAATTCTAATTGCGCTTTTATGTAAGTGCGTTGCAAAGCTGTAATTCTCAAATTGATTTCATCGTATTTTGGAGCTACGTCTTTTAGGTATTTATCGGCTATGTTTTTTATTAAAATATATCCTTTGTCCGCATTTAAATTGGCTAATACCGTTTTTGAATCGCCAGTAAGTAATGCTTTAATTTCATTATAAGTAACCATTTTAGACTGTCCGTAAATTTCAGTTGCTAAGTTTTCGGCATTTATATTTAGTAAATTGGAAGGCAAAAATTCTTTCGGTGCTTTTGTTGCATACAATTGGATTAGTTGCTCAAACACTTTTTTATCTACATTTGGATTGAAATCTTTGTAGAAATCTCCCAAACCGGTAATTAAATTATTTTTTCTATCTGTAAAAGCTTGCTCCCCTTTCGTATTATAAACCTGCTCCAATTGGTATAATTTGTAACCCACACTCAACAATTCTGTATTTCTTAAAGCCACTTCTGAAAAGTAATCTCTAGCCAAAGCATACGGTGCAATTTCGGTGTAATTTTTTTCGAAATCTGAAAGTAAATTCCCGTATTCAGCCTGTTTTCCTGCTTTTACCACCTTTTCTTGAAAGGCAATTTCTTGTTTTCTTTTGATGGCAACAGCATCCGATTTTTTTAAACCTTGCGTTTCTCCAATCCATTTCTTCCAATAATTGGCAATACTGGCATATTTAGACGCATATTGTATTTTAATTGCATTGTCTTTTCGCATAAATCCATCGGCAACTTTCAAAGCATGGTCTCGAATTTCGATTTTTGCTGGATTCAATTCATTCACAATTTGTGCAACAGCAACAGCTGGTAAATATTCATTTGTTTTTCCAGGATAACCAAAAACTAGTGTAAAATCATCTTCTTTTACGCCGTCCAATGAAACAGGTAAAAAGTGTTTTGGAGTATACGGAACGTTGTCTTTTGAATAACTTGCGGGACGATTGTTCTTATCGGCATAGATTCTGAACAATGAAAAATCCCCAGTGTGTCTCGGCCAAACCCAGTTATCGGTATCAGAACCAAATTTTCCAATGGCAGATGGCGGAGCACCAACCAATCGAATGTCTTTGAATGTTTCCGTTACAAAAAGCATGTATTGATTGCCTTCATAAAACGTTCTGATTTTATTTTCTTGCCAATTTTCCTTTGGTAATGTAGCGCTCAAAGAAGTGATGTTGTCTTGTATTTTCTTTTGTTTTTCTACTTCAGAAGACAAATTTGCAGTTCCTTCCAAAACTTTGGTAGTTACATCTTCAATTTTAACGATGAACGTCACCACCAGATCTTCATTGGGCAATTCTTCCTCCATTTTATAAGCCCAAAAACCATTTGTCAAATAATCGTGTTCTACAGACGAATGATTTTGAATGGCGTCAAATCCGCAATGGTGATTTGTTAATAACAATCCTTTTGGCGAAATCACTTCTGAGGTACATCCGCCATTAAAGTGAGGAACGGCATCTTTTAAACTTGATTTATTAACCGAATAAATATCGGCAGCGGTCATTTTCATCCCCAAATTTTTCATTTCTTTTTCGTTCATTCCTTGCAAAAGCGATGGAATCCACATGCCGCCTTGTTGCGCTTGCAGTTGAACTACAAATAATAATAGGAGTAATTTTAAGTGTTTCATTGTTAGTTTTTTTAGGGTATTAATTATTTTTTTGGAGCAATATGATTCATTATTATTTCGGTTGCATTTTTATTCATTTGCACGAAAGTGCTGCAAATATGGCCTTTTTCAAAACGGATATCCTGATTTTGAATCAAATTATCAAAAGCTTCATTCAATTCTTCTTGCGTTGAAATAGAAATACAACCTTCCATATTTACCAATGCTGTAGCTTCTGGAAAATGCGAATAATTGGGTCCAATAACAATTGGAACACCAAAAGTCGCAGGTTCTAATAAATTATGAACCCCAGGATTTCCAAAACCGCCGCCTACATAAGCAATATCGGCATAACTGTAAATCTTCGTCAAAATTCCGATGGTATCAATTATAAAAACATCAAAATCGGCTAAATTTATAGGATTTGAACTCGTAAAATTAACTTCAGAAAACAAGATTGTTTTTTTAGAAATACTGTTCTTCAAAGCTTGAATTTGCTCTGTTTTAATATTATGCGGCGCAATAATAAACTTCACATTTTCTGAAGAATTAACATAGGACAATAGCAAAAGTTCGTCTTTTGGCCATGAACTTCCAACGACAATCGTCAATATATTATTCTTGAATTCCTTGATAAATTCTAATGAGTTATCTCGGTTTAAAATCGACGCAACCCTATCAAAACGGGTGTCGCCAGAAACAGTTATGTTTGATTTTCCAAGTTTTAATAAAAGGTCTTTTGATTTTGAATTTTGCACAAAAAAATGTTCAAAAGCATTCAAAGCATTTCTGTAAAAACCGCCATACCATTTGAAAAATAATTGGTCTTCTCTAAAAATTCCTGAAATTAAATAAGTTGGTATATCCCTATTTTTCAACGCATTCAAATAATTTGGCCAATATTCATATTTAATGAAAAAAGCCATATCTGGTCGAACAATTTCCATGAATTTTTCCACATTAGATTGCGTGTCCAAAGGCAAATACACCGTCACATCTGCAATGGTGTTGTTTTTACGAACTTCATAACCGGAAGGCGAAAAAAAGGTCAGCACAATTAAATGGTTTGGAAACCTACTTTTCATCCGTTCCATAACGGGCAAACCTTGTTCATATTCCCCTAAAGAAGCAGCGTGAAACCAAATCGTCTTGTCGTAGGCCTTGATTTTATTGGATAATACTTTGTAAACAGACTTTCTTCCATCAACAAAAAGTTTTATTTTTGGGTTGAAAAGTGCTGCGATTTTCAAAATAAAATTAGCAAAAACCACTATTAAATTATAGATAAACAACATAGATTGTAATTTGTGGGGCTAAAATACATCACTTTATAGAATTTTCATTGCTATAACTCATTAAATAACTATTTTTGTATTTCGTTTCAAGAAAATTTGCTTTTTTGAGCAACTTTTTTTCTCAAACGTATCAACATTATAACCTATTTTATTGATGAAAAAAATCCAAATGGTTGACCTGAAAGGGCAATATGAAGCTATTAAAGAAACTGTAAATAATTCTATTCAAGAAGTTTTAGATACCAATACTTACATTAATGGACCTCAAGTTCAGCAATTTCAAAAAAATTTAGAAGAATACCTTGATGTAAAACACGTTATTCCTTGCGCAAATGGAACCGATGCCTTGCAAATCGCAATGATGGGTTTGGATTTAAAGCCTGGGGATGAGGTAATTACTGCCGATTTTACTTTTGCGGCAACCGTTGAAGTGATTGCGTTATTGCAATTGACTCCCGTTTTGGTGGATGTGGATTTGGTAAACATGAACATTTCAATTGAGGCGATTAAAAAAGCCATTACGCCAAAAACGAAAGCCATTGTTCCCGTACATTTGTTTGGTCGCGCCGCCAATATGGAAGCGATTATGCGCATTGCAAAAGAATTTAATTTATATGTAATTGAAGACAATGCCCAAGCAATTGGAGCAAATTGTAAGTTTTCTGATGGCTCAAAAAAGAAAGCGGGAACGATTGGACACGTAGGTTCAACTTCCTTTTTTCCGTCAAAAAATTTAGGTTGCTATGGAGATGGAGGAGCAATTTTTACCAATGATGATACTTTGGCACACAAACTTCGTGGAATTGTCAATCACGGAATGTACGTACGGTACCATCACGATGTTGTTGGTGTAAATTCTCGTTTAGACAGTATT
>CALPQA020000223.1 GCA_943325595.2 Auritidibacter sp. Marseille-P8566 | reverse complement strand
GGTCGCTCTTTTTCGCCAAGAAAACTACCTTTTTTCATTCCGGGCTTTCCACTTCAATCTTGGCTATAAACGTCCCCGTTTCATTAGTGCTAAATTCGTAAATATAAAAATATCTTATTTTATGACTTTTAAATTTATTTAGTGCAAACCAATAATATTCTTTAAATTTGAAAAATTCCTGCAATTAGGAACCCCAAATACTAAAAATGACAAATTCTAAAAAACTGTTTATTCTTGCCTTTGCAAGTTTACAATTAATAAGTTGCAACAAAAAAGAACCAGATTTCATTGATCCTTTGGTGTCTAACAGAGATACATTGGTAAATCCTGCAGAAAACTTTTTCCTATATGCAAATGGAGGTTGGTTCAAAAACCACCCAATTCCATCAACCGAGAAAAGTAATGGTATTTTCAGAACCATTGGTGACACCATCAACAACCAAATCAAACAAATTTGCGAAAAATCGGCTAAAGATGAAAGCGCTGAAAAAGGAAGTAACAAACAAAAAATAGGTGATTTCTATGCATCCGGAATGGATTCTCTTGCTATTGAAAAAGCGGGAATTGCTCCTTTAAAATCGGAATTCACCAACATCGAAAACATCAAAGACGTTCCTTCTTTAATGGCTACAATTGCCCACTTGCACACTATTGGCGCAAGCCCAGCATTTTCATTTTATCTAGGACAAGATGATAAAATCAGTACTAAATATGCGTTGTTTTTAGGACAAGGTGGTTTGGGATTAGGCGACAGAGATTACTATTTCAACACCGACGAACACACTGTTTCTATTAGAAAAGAATATGTAAATCATTTGCAGTCAATGATGAAATTAATTGGTCAAGACCAAGTTTCAGCAACAAAAAAAGCAGGAATAATTATGAAATTGGAAACCGATTTAGCAAAAGCCTCCCGCAAATTGGAAGCGCTTCGTGATCCAATAAAAAATTACAATAAAATGACGGTAGCCGATTTAAGCAAGTCAACTCCAAATATTTCGTGGAAAGCCATTTTACCCATTTTTGGTGTTGCAAAAGCAGATACTGTAATTGTTGGGCAACCGGAATTCTACAAAGCCTTAAATTCAATAGTAAAAACCTATTCTATCGAAGATTGGAAAACGTATTTGAAATGGGATTTGGTTAATTCCTATGCTTCTTATTTAAATAGCGCTATTGAAAATCAAAACTTTAAATTTTATTCTACGGTTTTAAATGGTGTTTCAAAACAAAAACCGCGTTGGAAACGAGTGGTAGGTCAAACTGATGGTTCATTAGGAGAATTAATTGGCCAAGTTTACGTTGCGGAATATTTGCCGAAAGGCTCCAAAGAAAAGTTATTGGAAATTGGAAACAACATCCGAGAAGTTTATGCCGATCACATCAAAAAATTAGATTGGATGAGCGAAGCTACAAAAGTAAAAGCATTACATAAATTAAGTAAAATTGTAATGAAAGTGGGCTATCCTGACAAATGGAAAGACATGAGCACGATGAATATTGACAGAAAATCGTATTGTACCAATGTGATGCAAGCCAACATTTGGAGTTATAATGATATGATTAACAAATTTGGAAAACCTGTTGACAGAACTGAATGGAGCATGCAGCCGCAAACCTATAACGCCTATTACAACCCGAGTAATAATGAAATTGTAGTTCCAGCTTGTAATATTATGGTTCCTGGATATGAAGGAAGAATGCCTGACGACGCTATTTTATACGGAATTATTGGTGGTTCAACTTTTGGTCACGAAATCACACACGGATTTGATGATCAAGGAAGTCAATATGACGAAAACGGAAATTTGAACAATTGGTGGACCGCTGAAGATTTGAAAAAATTCCAAGCCAAAACAAAATTGATTGTTTCTCAGTTCAGTAAGTTTACAATTTTGGGCGACAAACACATTAATGGTGATGCTACACAAGGAGAAAACATTGCCGATTTAGGAGGTGTAGTTATGGGATATGAAGCTTTTAAGAAAACACCTCAGTATAAAAACAACCAGAAAATTAGTAATTTAACTCCTGATCAAAGGTATTTTCTGTCATACGGTTACGCTTGGATGGTAAATATTAAAGACGAAGCTTTGGCAACGCAAATTATGACTGATGTTCACGCTCCGGCACAATTCCGAATTAACGGTCCGTTGAGTAATATGCCTGAATTTTACAAAGCTTTTAATGTAAAAACAGGCAATAAAATGTTTCAACCTGACTTGCTTCGCGTAGTTATTTGGTAGCTTTACAACCTATTTTATGAAAGACCGTTCCTTTTGAACGGTCTTTTTTTGTTACAAATATTTCTAATTTCATAAAACGAATATTGTGTATATTTGCAGCACTAAATTCAATTAGAACGTGAGCCAAATCAACAAATTAAAAATTCTGAATGATCCAATTTATGGATTTATAACGATTCCAAATCCCTTTATTTATGATTTAGTACAGCATCCGTATTTTCAACGTTTGCGCCGAATTTCTCAAATGGGATTGTCGTATTTGGTTTATCCTGGGGCACATCACACAAGATTTCACCATGCTTTGGGTTGTATGCACATCATGCAAAAAGCCATTGAAGTTTTGAAATTTAAAGGAATTTCTATTTCTGAGGAAGAAGAAAATGCATTGTTAATTGCGATTTTATTACACGATATTGGTCATGGTCCGTTTTCTCACGCAATGGAACACAGTATTGTAGAAGACGTCAATCATGAAGCCATTTCTTTGTTATTTATGAACAAATTAAATGAAGAATTTGAGGGCAAATTGAGTTTGGCGATTCAAATATTCAAAGGCGATTACCACCGAAAATTCATGTTGCAATTAATTTCCAGCCAATTGGATATGGATAGAATGGATTATTTGAAACGCGATAGTTTTTATTCGGGTGTGGCTGAAGGAAACATAAGTTCTGACAGGTTAATCCAAATGATGACGGTTGTTGATGATGTTTTGGTAATCGAGGAAAAAGGAATTTATTCGGTAGAAAAGTTTCTAATGGCACGCCGGTTAATGTATTGGCAGGTTTATTTCCACAAAACGAGTTTAGTAGCAGAGTTAATTTTGACGAAAGTCCTAAAACGCGCCAAAGAATTAACTCAAAAAGGAATTGTTTTGCCTTGTAGCGAGCCGTTATTGTTTTTTATGCAAAACAAGGTAGAACTAGCAACATTTAATAATGAAACCTTAGACAAATTTGCGCAATTAGATGATTTTGATATTATCAGCGCCTTGAAATCATGGTTGAATAATGATGATTTTATCTTGAGTTCTTTGAGTAAAATGATTATCAACAGGGATTTATTAAAAATAAAACTCAATAGCGAAAAATTTTCAAAAGAAGTATTGGAAGGTTCAATTGCTGCCTTTTCTAAAGAGAATAGTATTTCAATTCAAGATGCTAATTATTTTATTTTTAAAGGAAAGATAAAAAACCAAGCGTATAGTATAGAAGCTGAGCCGATACGGATTTTGAAGAAAGACATGACGGTTGAAGATGTTGTAGAAGCCTCTGATCAACTGAATTTGAAGTCAATATCCAAACAAGTAACAAAATATTACATCTGTTTCCCAAAACAACTCGTTGAAAATTAACATTTAAAATCTATTTTTTATATTTTTGTCAAGATGAAATTTACAGCAGAACAAATAGCGGGTATTTTAGAAGGTGAAGTAGTGGGAAATCCTAACGCTGAAGTTTCTAAGTTGTCCAAAATCGAAGAAGGAGTTGAAGGGTCATTGACATTTTTGTCAAATCCAAAATACAACAATTATTTATATACTACAAAAGCGACAATAACCATTGTAAACGCTGCGTTTTTCCCCGAGGGAGAAATTACTACAACACTTATAAAAGTTGAAGATGCCTATCTTGCTTTTTCAAAATTATTAGAATTTTACGACCAAGCCAAAGGAAATAAAGTAGGAATTGAACAGCCTTCGGTACTTTCAGAAAGCGCAAAATATGGTGATAATTTCTATTTGGGAAGCTTTGCTTATATTGGTTCCAATGTAGTTATGGGCAATAACGTAAAAATTCATCCTAATTGTTTTATTGGAGATAATGTTGTCATTGGCAATAATGTTACTATTTTTGCGGGCGCGAAAGTTTTTTCGGATACAGAAATTGGAAATAATTGTGCCATACATTCGGGAACGATAATAGGAGCTGATGGATTTGGTTATGCACCCAATCAAGATGGAACCTTTACAAAGATTCCTCAAATTGGGAATGTAATTATTGAAGACAATGTAAATATAGGCTCTTGTACAACAATTGATAAAGCCACAATGGGTTCTACAATTATTAGAAAAGGAGTAAAGCTAGACAATCAAATTCAGGTTGCTCATAATGTAGAGATTGGTGAAAATACAGTAATTGCAGCGCAAACAGGTATTGCTGGTTCGACAAAAATTGGCAAAAACTGTATGATTGGAGGGCAAGTTGGCGTGGCCGGACATTTAACTATTGGCGATAATGTTCGTATTCAGGCGCAATCAGGAATTGGAAGAAATATTAAAGACGGAG